>NZ_PNDK01000003.1:0-153076 GCF_005887265.1 Pseudoalteromonas sp. S1608 | reverse complement strand
CAACTGAGCTAGTGCCGCATTCAAAATAGTCAGTAATTTGTCCGTTGGTGCGCGACAGGTCGCGTCCTACATTCTGGCAACTGAGCTAGTGCCGCATTCAAAAAGTCAAAGCCCAAACACACTAACCCCGCGGGGGTTATCGTCTTGAGCGGGGCAGGATTCTACAATAATTAGGAGGCTTTGCAAGTATTTTTTATAAATTAAAAAACTTTTCTCGGTAAACCTTTAATTCCATAATCGAATCTTTAATGTCGTCTAACGCTAAATGCGACCCTTTTTTATTCACTTGAGCCAACACATCTGGTTTCCAACGACGAGCAAGTTCTTTAATAGTACTGACATCTAAATTACGGTAATGAAAAAAATCTTCAAGCTCGCGCATATACTTATTCATAAAGCGACGGTCTTGGCCTATCGAGTTACCACACATAGGTGAAGCACCCGCTGGCACCCATTGCTTTAAAAACGCGAGGGTTTGTTCCACGGCATAAGCTTCATCAAACGTGCTTGCCTTACAGCGAGCCGTTAATCCAGATTTGCCATGCTGAGTTGTACACCACTCATCCATGCCATCCAGTAGTTCATCACTTTGATGAATGGCAATCGTTGGCCCTTCGGCTAATATATTCAGATCAGCGTCAGTGACAACAGTTGCAATTTCAAGTATTTTGTCAGTCTCTGGTTCAAGTCCGGTCATTTCCAGATCGAGCCAAATTAAATTTGATTTATTAATAGTCATAATTACCTTAAACGGTGCTTTTCTTTAGATCCAACGCATTTCGATATATCATATTAGCATCAACCGTCGAGCTAAAGCTTTTTTTGGCAAACTCGGCATTTAACTCAGGTTATAGGCCTCAAGTGGCAAAACAGAAAAAATTAAGTAAAGGCCAATCCCGTAGGATCAAGGCCAATCATCAAAAGCGTTTATCGAATGCCGATAAAAAACCGGCAAAAGTCGGCGCGCAAGAGTGGCAAACAGATAATTTAGGTCAAGTGGAAAATGCGATTGTTATTAGCCGCTTTGGCCAACATGCCGACGTAGAAACCCAAAATGGCGATGTTCTTCGCTGTAATATTCGCCGTACCGTATCAAATTTAGTATGTGGCGATGAGGTATTATTTCGTCGTGCAAAAGTAAGTGAAGGCGATTTAGCAGGTGTTATTGAAGCAACTCAAGAGCGGCGTTCACAGTTAACTCGCCCTGATTTTTACGACGGTGTAAAAGTTATTGCCGCTAATATAGATCAAATTTTAATGGTTTCAGCGGTACTGCCAGAGTTTACGCCAAGCATTATCGACCGCTATTTAATTGCCTGCGAAGACATGGGCATTGAGCCGATTTTAGTCCTTAATAAAATTGATTTAATTGATGAAACTGGTTTAAACGAAATACAACAAATACTCGATATTTACCGTAAACTTAATTACCAGGTGCTGCTAGTTAGTAATATAACCGGCGAAGGCATTAATGAATTAAAAGAAGTACTTGTAGGCAAAAACAATATTTTTGTTGGCCAAAGTGGTGTGGGTAAATCTACCTTAGTAAACACTGTGCTGCCGGATGCTGAAATTTTGACTAAAGAAGTGTCTGAAAACAGCGGTCTAGGCCAGCACACCACCACAGTATCGCGTCTGCATCATTTACCAAGTGGCGGTAACTTAATTGATTCACCGGGTATTCGTGAGTTTGGTTTATGGCATTTAGATGTTGAACGAGTCACTTGGTGCTTTAAAGAATTTAGAGAGTTTATAGGTGGATGCCGTTTTAGAGACTGTAAACACTTAAACGATCCAGGCTGTATAATTCAGCAAGCAGTCGCTGATGGCGATATCTCAAAGTTACGTTTTGAAAGCTATCATCGTATTTTAGAAACCATGGCCGATGGCCGTGCCGGCGCGCGTGCGCCTCGCGTATAATTAGGGAAAAACCTGTGAGTTTAGATAAATTTAAAATCGCCATGCAATATGCTATGCCAAAGCACTTTATTTCTCGTGTAGTAGGTAAGCTTGCAGCTGCAAAAGCGGGCGCATTAACAACAACATTAATTAAATTATTCATTAAACAATACAAAATAAATATGAGTGAGGCTAAATATTCTGATCCAGCTCATTATAAAACTTTTAATGAATTTTTTACCCGTCCGTTAAAAGACGGTGCTCGTCCTATGGTTGAAGATGACGATATTATTATTCACCCTGTTGACGGCGCAATCAGCCAGCTTGGCGATATTGTTGACGGCCAACTAATCCAAGCTAAAGGCCATGATTACAGCTTACAAGCGTTGTTAGGTGGCTCAGAAGACGACACAACATCGTTTTTAGGTGGTAAATTTGCAACTATTTACTTGGCACCAAAAGATTACCACCGTATTCACATGCCAATTGATGGCACGCTAAGCAAAATGATTTATGTACCGGGCGATTTATTTTCGGTAAATCCACTTACCGCACAAAACGTACCGAACTTATTTGCCCGTAACGAGCGTGTAGTAGCTATTTTTGAAACTGAAATTGGCCCGCTTGCTATGGTCCTTGTAGGCGCAACCATTGTTGCTAGCATAGAAACTATTTGGGCTGGCACCGTGACTCCACCAGCGGGCAGTGATGTGTTTAGCTGGAACTATCCAACTAAAGGCGAAAATGCGATCACCCTTAAAAAAGGGGAAGAAATGGGTCGCTTTAAATTAGGCTCAACAGTTGTGCTTGCATGGGGTGCAGATAAAGCCGATATTTTTGATGATCAATGCCCTGAAACGGTAACTCGTTTAGGCACTGCGTTTGCAAAAATTGATGATTAATAAATAGTACCAGTTGTCAGATCGAAATTAAAAAGCACCGCGTTTATTGTATTGAACGCGGTGTTTTTTTTTAGACGAAGAGCTTGCTCAGGTTAAAAGCGAAGCTGTTCTTTACTCACACTTGCGCACTCTCTACACGCTAAATTTTTAGCCATCTTAAAATGCTGTTGCTTTAAGCTTAATGCGTCAAAGGTTATAAACATACTCCCACCACAATGACCTAACAACATATTAAGAGTTAGCTGTGCCTGCATAGAGCCAATTACACCAAGTAAGGGACTAATAACGCCCGCATTGTCGCAATTAACAACAGGGTTAGCATCATTTTGTGGAAATACGCAGCCATAGCAAGGGCTATCTGTTTGCCTAAAGTCAAAGCCCATTAATTGCCCTTGGGTTGCTAGCGCTGCTGCAGAAATTAGTGGTGTTTTGTTGTTTACGCAAAAACGATTGACGGTGTAACGAGTCGCAAAGTTATCAGAGCAATCAAGTACGATATCGGCGTTACTGAATAGTGCATCACTGTTAGCATCGCTCAACTTTTGCGAGTGAGTCACTATGTTTATTTGATTGTTAAGGCTCGCAAGCACCTTCCCTGCTGCATTTACTTTTTGCTGCCCTAAGTGATTCACTTTATACAGTATTTGCCGCTGTAAATTAGAGAGTTCAACGGTATCGTCATCAATTAATATTAGTGTGCCGATACCAGCAGCTGCTAAATAAAGTAGCGCAGGACTTCCTAGTCCACCTGCACCTACCACAGCAACGGTTGCCGCTTTAAGTGTTAACTGCCCCTCAAGCCCCACCTCTTTTAATAATAAGTGGCGGCTATAACGTAGAGTTTCTTTGTCGCTGAGCTGCTGCGTTTGCATGTTAGCAGGCATTCTCATTTATCACCGATTTTAAGGTATTGATTGCCTCTACATAATCATCAGCCTCGGTAATAGCACGTACTACGGCTACACTGCCCACGCCAGTTTTAGCAACCTCTTGCGCCCTATTTAAATCAATTCCACCAATAGCCACAGTAGGATAACTTTGCATTAATGGCACAAATCGAGTTAGCTTTTCAAGCCCTTGAATTTGCCCTGCCATGTCTTTGGTGGTGGTAGGGTAAATCGCGCCAAAGGCCATGTAGCTTGGGCGGTAATTATGCGCCCGAAGCATTTCATAAAAGCCATGGGTAGAAAGCCCAAGTCGCAGGCCTGCTTCTTTTATAGCCGCTAAATTTGCGCTCTCTAAGTCTTCTTGTCCTAAATGCACACCATAGGCGCCATGTTTAATTGCCAGCTGCCAGTAATCGTTAATAAACACATGCGCACTGTATTGCTGACCCAAAGCGACCGCGCTTGCGACTAATTGTTCCAGCTCATCTTCGCTTTTATTTTTAACTCTTAACTGTGCTGTTTTAATACCATTTTGTAAGCATTTTTCTAACCACTCTACACTATCGACTACCGCATAAGCGCCAAGCGCTTTGCTTTCACACGCAGCAAAGTCAGCTGCCATATTAAAATCAAGCGGTACATCAAAATCTAGCTCATCACCCAACCAACTACCCGCTTCAATCACTTGAGGGTAATGCGCTAGGTCAGTCGGAAACGACGTTTGTGCAACCGGCCCTATCCCCTCGCCATAGCGAACTGATTGCTTTAAACCTTGGTTTATATAGGCTTTAGCTAAAATAAACGCATCTTTTAACGGATAGTCTTTTGCAAGACACGCAGCAATTACCGACGCCATACTGCACCCTGTACCATGGCTATGAGGAACTTGAATTTTTTCATTACCTAGCCAATAGTCTTCACCGTTTTGTGTGCAGTAATCAATGCAATACCCGCTTGGGTAATCCCAATGTCCGCCTTTAATCACCACCGCTTTTGCGCCCCACGCCATCAGCTTACTCGCCGCTTCTTTAATCGCTGCAGGGCCAATTAAATACACACCCGTTAATAACTGTGTTTCGTGGGTATTTGGGGTAATTACATCCACCAGCGGTAATAGGCATTCTTTAATCGCGCTTACGGTGTCTTCTTCTGTTAGTAAGTCACCGCTTGAGGCAATAGCCACAGGGTCGTACACAATCACCGGCGGGGTTGGCCACTTCGCTTTGTAATGGCTAATATGCTCACTGATCAATTGAATTTGCTGCACGTTAGCTAACATACCAATTTTAATTACTTTGGCTTTCATGTCTTTTTCGAGTGCCAATAACTGCGACTCAATCACATCAGTAGAGACGGCATTAATCGCCTCAACACCTAAACTGTTTTGCGCTGTTAGTGCGGTAATCGCAGTACAACCGTGCACACCAAAGCTTTGCATTGCTTTAATATCAGCTTGAATACCTGCGCCACCGCCGGAGTCTGAGCCCGCAATCGTCCATACTACATTGTTCATAACGACCTACTTCCTAATTTTTTACGTTTGATGCCAAAATGGCATACCCATTGTGGGGGTTGATGGGGCCGCAACGTCTTTTTCTGGCATTGCTTTGGCGTTATAAGCAAAGCGCCCTGCTTCAACCCCTGCTTTAAATGCACGTCCCATGGTAATAGGGCAACCCGCGCCCGCTATGGCTGAATTTAATAATACCGCATCATACCCTAATTCTAAGGCTTGGCAGGCATGCGATGGTAAACCTAACCCAGCATCAACAATTAATGTGCTGTTAGGTAAACGCTCCCGTATCGCCTTTAAGTTATAACTATTTAATAATCCCTTACCGGTACCAATTGGCGCGCCCCATGGCATTAGCACCTCGCAGCCTAATTCATCTAAACGTTGGCAAAGCACTAAGTCATCGGTGCAGTAAGGCAGTACTTTAAACCCATCTTTAATTAAAATCTCAGTGGCTTCAAGCAGAGCAAAAGGATCTGGCTGTAAGTTATAGTCATCGCCAATTAATTCCAGCTTTATCCAATCGGTAGCAAATACTTCTCGACACATTTTAGCTAAATTAATGGCCTCTTTAACACTGTGGCATCCTGCTGTGTTAGGTAAAACTTTGAGCCCTGTATTCTTTATAAGTTGCCAAAAATCATCTCCTGCAGCTGCGCTTTGCTGGCGACGTAAAGACACAGTAACAATATCCGCTCCTGAAGCATTAATTGCTTTAGTCATCGTCGCGGGAGATGGGTAAAGCGCAGAGCCAATCAGTAATCTACTTGAAAATTGCTCGCCATAAATAGTGATATTATCGGGAGGTAACATAATGGTTACCCTCCTTGAATCGGAGATAACACATCAATGCAATCACCATCATTAAGTGTGTAGTTAGCATGTTGCTCTTGAGGTACAAACTGGCCATTAATGGCTACTGCAAACGGTGCTTTAGCACCATACTCAATTAAACACTGTTTTAGTTCGCTACTTGTTAGGGTGAGCGCTTTACCATTAATTATTATATCCATCATTCCTCACTCTATTCTGGCAACAGCATCAGCAACTAAACTCGGCGCGAGCATGTAGCCATGGCGGTATAATCCATTAATACTAATTACCTGCCCCAGTTGTGTAACTTGTGGGCAGTTATCGCTAAACGCAGGGCGAAGCCCGGTTTGAATATTTAACAGTCGAGCCTCGGCAAAACCGCTGTGCACTGTATAAGCGGCTGAAAGTAACTCCAACGTTGAACGCACCGTTGCCGCCCCGTTATCTTGAGACTCAATTTCGGTGGCACCAATCACATATTCATGATTCGGCTTAGGTGCTATATAAATAGGATAACGCGGATGCATTAACCTCACTGGCCGAGATAAATTAACCTCGGGTGCATAGAGTCTTGCCACTTCCCCGCGCACGCCTCGAAGGTGCTGATCTTGTTTGGCTCCAAGCCCTCTGCAATCAATAATGTAATCAAACTCTCGATTATTCACTTTGTTATCAAAGATGCTGGCGCGCTGATTAAATACAAACTTTACTTTGCGCTTATTTAGCAACCTAAAGCTGGCTTTGTAAAAGGCTTGGTTATCTATCTGCGCTTCACCGGGCAAAAATAGGCCTTGGCTAAATCGACCAGCCAGTTCAGGTTCTAGTTGCTCAATTTGCTGTGCATTAATTGCTTGAGCACTAAAATTTAGTAACGGCTTGATTCGCTGTGCAAAGCTTTGTAAGTCGCCTTTATCCTGCGGATGAGCAATCACTAGGGTACCTTGCTGTTGAAAAAATACCTCGCTATTTAGTTGTTCTAAAATAGCAGGCCATCGAGTAATAGAATCCACTCCCATTAAAGCCAATTCACGTTCGCACATAACAGACTCAGCTAGAGGGGCTAGCATCGCTGCTGCCACTTTACCGGCACTGTTCTGAGTATGTTCATCATCGGCTTCAAATACGGTAACACGATGTTGCTTACTTAACTCAAGCGCGGCCAACCGCCCTGCTAAACCAAAGCCCACCACAGCAATGTCATAAAACATAAACACTCCTAAATGTAGCTCATAGCCACCAGCTTTCAGCTGTCAGTAAAGCAACTCTTGCCTCTACGCTGCTTACTTTATCGCTGATAGCTGACAGCTAATAACTGAAAGCTGTGCTACAGCGCTTTATGGTAAATCTCTGAGCCTGTTTGCTTAAACTCTTCAGATTTGGCTTTCATCTCGGCCTCAACATCAACCATTTTGATTTCAATGGCATCACCCACATTATTAGGATCAATACCGCGCGCTTCTAGATCTTTGGCGTAGTCGCGTACTTCTTGGGTTATTTTCATGGAACAAAATTTAGGGCCACACATAGAACAAAAATGCGCAACTTTGCCTGATTCTTGCGGCAGTGTTTCATCATGATATTCACGGGCGCGAACAGGGTCTAAACCAATATTAAATTGGTCATGCCATCTAAACTCAAAGCGCGCTTTTGATAGCGCGTTATCTCGCTCTTGTGCACCAGGGTGACCTTTCGCTAAATCGGCGGCATGAGCGGCAATTTTGTAGGTAATAAGGCCTTCTTTAACGTCTTCTTTATTTGGCAAACCTAAATGCTCTTTAGGTGTTACGTAACACAACATCGCACAGCCATACCAAGCAATCTGCGCTGCACCAATACCCGAGGTAATATGATCATACCCAGGAGCAATATCTGTGGTCAGTGGGCCTAAGGTATAAAATGGCGCTTCATCGCAATGTTTAAGTTGCTCATCCATATTGGCTTTGATCATATGCATAGGCACATGTCCAGGGCCTTCTATGAACACTTGTACATCATGCTTCCAAGCTATTTTAGTCAGTTCCCCTAAGGTACGCAGCTCACTAAATTGCGCTTCATCGTTCGCATCGGCAATAGAACCCGGACGTAAACCGTCCCCTAGTGAAAAACACACATCGTATTGTTTTAAAATTTCACAAATATCTTCAAAGTGAGTGTATAAGAAGTTTTCTTTATGGTGCGCTAAACACCATTTAGCCATAATTGAGCCACCACGTGACACAATACCGGTTACGCGTTTTGCTGTCATTGGCACATAACGTAGCAGCACACCAGCATGAATGGTAAAGTAATCAACGCCTTGCTCTGCTTGTTCAATTAGGGTGTCGCGAAATATTTCCCAAGTTAGGTCTTCTGCTACGCCATTTACTTTTTCAAGTGCTTGGTAAATTGGAACAGTACCGATAGGTACTGGTGAATTACGTACCAGCCATTCACGGGTTTCGTGAATGTAACGTCCTGTTGATAAATCCATTACGGTGTCAGCACCCCAGCGGGTTGACCACACCATTTTTTCAACTTCTTCTTCGATAGATGAGCCCACTGATGAATTACCTATATTGGCGTTAACTTTAACTAAAAAGTTACGACCAACAATCATAGGCTCGGTTTCTGGGTGATTAATATTGTTAGGCAAAATAGCGCGTCCACGAGCAATTTCATCGCGAACAAATTCAGGAGTAATAAACTCAGGGATACTCGCGCCAAACGACTCCCCTTTATGCTGCGCAGCTAATAACTCTTCACGTATTTGCGCACGCCCCATGTTTTCACGTATCGCTACATATTCCATTTCTGGGGTGACTATCCCTTGGCGAGCATAATGCATTTGGGTGACATTTTTACCCGCTTTTGCACGGCGTATTTTTGGAAGGTGTTCAAAGCGAATATGATCTAGCCCATCATCAGCCATACGCTGCTGTGCAAACTGTGAGGTTACCGACTCGAGTACTTCGGTATCATTACGGCTCTCAATCCATTGTTCACGGTATTTATTAAGTCCCTTGCGCACATCCAATTTAAATTCAGGATCGGTATACGGGCCTGATGTATCGTAAACACGCAGTGGTGCATTTGACTCATACACTGGGTTTTGTTCATCACCACCAATAAAAGTATCGCTCAATGTGATTTCACGCATACCCACACGTACGCCTTGCTGGCTACCTGCAACGTATACTTTATGGGAACTTGGGAATGGTTGCCCTGTAAGGTTATAAATATAATCTGATGCGGCCGCACGAGTTTCACGGCGAGTAGCTTTATTTGTTGTATTTGACATGACTTACCTCATTGCTAAAGGGTTGTCTTGTCAGATATTCCGCTGAGGAATAGAGAAAGATCGTAAAGTAGCTTTATGCGACTTTGCGGCCTAAGACGGATGTTGCTTTTTTGTGCGCATAAAAAAAGACGCACAAGCGTCCTAGTTAGGCAGCTTGTTCCCTACGCAGGTATTAACCTGATCAGGTTCACGGATCCCGCTTTCGCGATCTCAGCCTAAATAAAAATTAGGCACTCCGACAAGTATTTGAATTTTTCGTTGATTTGATAATGTTTTGATCAAATCTGCGATGAGTGTACGTCAGTTGAAAATTCCCTGCAAGGGGCTGTTTTTCAAAACTCAAAAATTATTTTGGGATAAACACAAATTTTTGTTCAGCTTGCATTACCAATGTTTGGTCTTGCATGTTAAGCACTGCACCTTGCTGCAGAGCTTGTAAAAACTGTTGTTCAAACTCATCCAGTTCAGGGCCACATGATTTACGTGTCATACCTAATTTGCTTACGCTCAGGCTACTGTCTTCAAGTGAGCCTTCACCAAAAAACTTATTACATCCGGCAAAGCCGTTTATTTGTAGCGCTTCTATAAAACTCATTGATGCTTTAAAGGACGCGGGAATAGCCAAATCATCAACCTTTGATAATTGCCATTGTGTATATTTTAGCTGCTCAGTGGTAACTGTCCCTGTTGATGCGCAACCAACACATAAACCGATTACGAGCATCGGTATTGCTGCTAATTTCATGTTACTACTAACTTATTGTCTAATTAATGTAATAGTATCAATATTTGTCAGGTTTATCCGTTAAAAATGCATATTTTAAATGTAAATTTTTGTTTAAAATTCATGCTATTTAAAACTATGCAACGGCTTGGAATAAGTTATCTATCTGTGGTGGTAAAAATGGCCGACCTTTCTCATTAACCGATGTACCAATAACTAAGGCATTGAGCATCATTTTTTCATCTTGTTTGCGCACTACCGTTTGTTTAAATGCAAACTTAAGACGACTAATACGCACAGGCTCTACCGCCACATAAAACTCATCCCCTGGTAGTAGAGAATGTTTGTAATCCATTTCACTGCGTATCACCACTAAGTTAATTTTATCTTTCGCAAGTTGTGCAAAATCAACGCCGTGTGCGTATAAAAACTCGTGGCGAGCGTGCTCAAGATAATTAAAATAAACACTGTTATTCACAATACCTTGTAGGTCACATTCGTAGTCGCGTACCTTAAAGTCTACTTTAAAGGTCATATTAGTAATCCAAATTATTTAACGTATAATTGCCGCGTTTATAGCACAAGTGTTGAAATAATTGCTACCATACAAGTCCCTAAAATGGAGTTAAGTAACCTAATGAACTTACGTTTGTCTTTAATTACAGCCACGTTATTACCCCTGCTCGCAGCACCTATATATGCTAACGCAGATGACACCGAACTAGAGAAAATCATTGTTACCGGTGACTTTCAGCAAGAAAGCATTCAAACATTAAGCGCCAGTGCCAGCTTATTTTCTGAAAATGAAATGAATCAACGTGGTGCAACGTATTTAGACGAAATGTTAGCCAGTGCAGCCAATGTAAACTTTGCTGCTGGTGCGTCTCGCGGTCGTTATATTCAAATTCGCGGTGTCGGTTTACGCTCGCAGTTTGTTGATCCGATAAACCCATCTGTGGGCTTAGTAATTGACGGTATTAATTATTCAGGCTTAGGTGGTAGTTCATTATTGTTTGATATTGACCAAGTAGAAATTTATCGCGGTCCTCAAGGTACACGTTTTGGTGCAGATGGCATGGCGGGCATGATCCAAATGCAATCAGCTAGTGCAACCAGCGATCCTAGCTTAAAATTACATTTAGGCGCTGGCACTTATAACAGCCACGAAGCAGGCCTTGCTGCTAGTACCGGTTTAACAGATGACACCAGTGCCCGCGTTAGCTACTTTCGCAGAAAGTCTGACGGCTACGTAGACAACCTTTATTTAGATAAACCCACTCAAGATCAAGATGAGCAAGTTGCACGCTTTAAATTAAATAGCCAACTCACAGCTCATTTAAATTCAGAGCTAAACCTGCACTATATCGATATTAATAACGGTTACGATGCATTTACCCTTGATAATTCTCGTAACAGTCTTGCTGATCAACCAGGCGAAGATAATCAACAAAGTTATGCTATTGGCCTGAATAATACTTACACTGGTTTTGATACCTTTGATGTCAGCTTAAACCTTTCAGCCATTGATACAGAACTTTTTTATAGCTTTGATGAAGACTGGGTGTGTAACGATACTAATAAGCCGCAATTATGTGCCGCCGGTTTACATCCTGATGGTTATAGTTCAACAGATATTTATAGCCGCGATCGTGATGATCAAGCGCTCGATCTGCAATTTACTGGTAAAGCAGGTAACTGGGTTGCGGGTATTTACTATCAAAACCGTGATGTGGATTTAGAGCGTCAATATACGTGGTTAGCCAATCCATTTGCTTCAACCTATGAAACTAATAACATTGCAGCTTATGGCCAATTAGCCACAGCAATTGGCCCTAAAACTACGCTTATTACTGGTTTACGAGTTGAGCAATATCAAGGAGATTACACCGATAGTAACGGTTTTATTGAAGAAACTGACGATATTATGCTCGGTGGTAAAATTGCACTTGAATACCAAGTTATTGACCGTACCATGATTTACACCAGTATCACCCGCGGTTACAAAGCTGGTGGTATTAATTCAGAAGCGCTAGCAAAAGCAAAAGATGAAGGTTTAAGCTTAGATGCTGATTTTTTCAAACAGCATACCAGCTTTGATCCAGAGTACTTGTGGAGTGGTGAGTTTGGCGTTAAAGGTTCATCGCTAGATGACAAGTTTACCCTGCGCTTAGCGGCGTTTTATATGCACCGCGATAATATTCAATTAAAGTCGTGGCAAGTATCAGATCAACAATTTACCGGTTATGTCGCCAATGCCAGCTCTGGCAGCAACTACGGCCTTGAAATTGAAGGCAGCTACTTACTTACTGATAATTTACTCATTAGCGGTAGTGCTGGCTATTTAGATACGAAAATAAACGACTTTGTCACTAAATCGGGCTTAAACCAAGATGGCCGCGAGCAAGCACAAGCGCCTAAATATCAATACGCATTTAGTGCACGCTACAATGTTACTGATGAGCTATATGCAATGTTAGGCGTTGAAGGGAAAGACGATTATTACTTCTCAGACAGCCATAATGCACAAGCTCCAAATACAAACTTAGTAAATGCGAGCCTTGGTTACGAAGCAGAAAACTGGGCTGTTCGTGCATGGGCACGTAATGTGTTTGATGAAACCGTTCCAACTCGCGGTTTTGAATTTGGTAACAACCCGTTAGATGGTTATACAAGCCAAACTTACATTCAACTAGGTGAGCCACGTGTGGCCGGCGTCACGTTTACGCTTAATCTGTAATACAGCGAACTAGTTGTCAGTTAGAGATAAAAAAACACCGCGTTTAATGCAAACGCGGTGTTTTTTTATCTGATAGCTGACCGCTAAAAGCTATTAGCTGCTTTAAGCTCTTGCCACATCAAACGCAATCACTTCTTTTATTTTTTGTTTATTGGTTGCTAGCATCACGAGTCTATCAATCCCTAATGCAACCCCCGCACATTGCTCTAAACCATGTTCCAATGCCGCAATTAAACGCGTATCCATAGGAACTTGCTTTAAGCTGTTAGCAGCACGATAGGTGTTGTCTTCGTTAAACCTTTTTGCTTGTTCTTTAGCATTAGTGAGCTCATTAAAGCCGTTAGCCAGTTCCATATTTTTATAATACAACTCAAAGCGCCCTGCTACTCGCTCATCGTGCTCACAAATTTGTGCCAGTGCCGCTTGTGATGCCGGAAAGTGATACACAAAACATGGCTTATCTTGTCCTATTGTTGGCTCTACTTTCATACAAAATAATAATTGCAGCAAGGTATCTTTATGAGTCTCGTTTTTAGCAATATCAGCAAAGCCATGTTCGCATGCGAGTTGTTGTAACTGCGTGATAGAGGCAGTTAATGGATCGACCCCTAACGCGCGTTCAAATGCCTTTTGGTAGGTAACGCGCTCTGCAGGAGCAACCTCAAGAATGAGCTGCATTAGCTCATCTATTTCGTCCATTAAAGCAAATTCGTCAAACCCAGGCCGATACCATTCAAGCATAGTAAATTCAGGATTATGATGACTGCCCGCTTCTTCATTTCGAAATGCCTTACAAAGCTGAAAAATAGCGCCTGAGCCGGCCGCTAACAAGCGTTTCATCGCAAACTCTGGAGATGTTTGCAAAAACAGGGGTAGCCCACCAGCATGGCCTGGGCCCACAAATGTAGTATTAAAGCTGGCTAAATGCACATCGGTTACACTGGCAGCACTTAAACTCGGTGTTTCGACTTCCATTACATTACGCTCATAAAAGAATTCCCGAATGCTGCGCATAATTGCTGCGCGTTGCTTAAGTATTTCTATACTGGCACTCGGCTTCCAAAGATCTGCTGACATATTTTCTCCAAAAAAAATCCCAGCTTAAGCCGGGATTTAATTAATAAGACGCGTTGCTGCTTACTTAACACGACTCACGTATTCACCATTACGAGTGTCTACTTTAATTACTTCGCCAATTTGTACGAATAATGGAACACGTACTACAGCACCTGTGCTAAGCGTTGCTGGTTTACCACCTGTGCCCGCTGTATCACCTTTAAGGCCCGGATCAGTTTCAGTGATCTCAAGCTCAACAAAGTTTGGTGGAGTTACAGCAATTGGGCTGCCGTTCCATAATGTAATAGTACATACATCGTTTTCAACTAACCATTTGCCAGCATCGCCCAGTGCTTTTTCGTCAGCAGCGATTTGTTCAAATGTTTCATTGTTCATGAAATGCCAAAATTCACCGTCTGTATATAGGTACGCTAAATCGGTATCCATTACATCAGCACCTTCAACCGATTCACCCGATTTAAAGGTTTTTTCAAGTACCTTGCCAGAGATAAGCTTACGGATACGAACACGGTTAAACGCTTGGCCTTTACCCGGTTTTACCATTTCATTTTCTAAGATACTGCAAGGTTCGCCGTCCATCATAATTTTTAGGCCGCCCTTGAACTCGTTGGTGCTATAATTCGCCATCGTTTCCTCTATTTATATTTTTCGAGTAATCTACGTGCCAATGATACAAAGAAATGAAGCAAATTTGCATAAAAACTGGCAAAAAGAATTAGCAAATGTAGTTACCTGCCCAAAAGTGTTGTTAGAAATGGTTGGTTTATCGAGCCAAGTCCATGAAAACGACATAAAAGCTCGTAGCTTGTTTCCTGTTCGTGTGCCATTGCCTTTTATAAAAAAAATTCGTCATGGCGATGCAAATGATCCTTTATTGCTGCAAGTTATGCCTCGCCATCAAGAATTTTTAACTAAGTCGGGGTTTAATAAAGATCCGCTACTTGAGCAAGATAACAATCAACCAGGTCTGTTACATAAATATAAATCACGTGTTTTAGTCATGTTTAAAACTGGTTGTGCGGTAAATTGCCGCTACTGCTTTAGACGCCATTTTCCTTATCAAGAAAACCAGTTAAATAAACGCAGCCTTATTGATGCATTGAGCTATATACAAGCTGATAAAAATATTAACGAAGTGATTTTAAGTGGTGGCGATCCACTAATGGCCAAAGACGATGCTATTAGTTGGTTTTTAGATGAGCTTGAGCAAATACCACAAATAAAACGGATGCGCATACACAGCCGCTTACCCGTTGTGATCCCTGCACGCATTACTGAACAATTATGTGAAAGATTAGCAAAGTCACCACTAAAAGTTATATTCGTGAATCATATTAACCATGCTAACGAAATAGATAGTGACTTTAAAAACGCCATGAACATGCTAAAACAAGCCAATGTACTGTTATTAAATCAGGCGGTTATTTTAAAAGACGTGAACGATACAGTTGATGCGCAAATAAACTTAAGTGAAGCGTTGTTTGATACAGACGTAATGCCTTATTACTTACACTTACTGGACAAGGTAGAAGGCGCAAGTCATTTTGATATAGATGAGGCGCAGGCCATAAAAATAATGGCAGAGCTTTTAGAAGCCCTGCCAGGATTTTTAGTGCCTAAACTAGTAAGAGAAATAGGGGGCCAAAAAAGTAAAACCCCTATTGACCTCAAATTGGTTTAAACATAAACGTTTACATTATTCCCAAGTGTTGCAGTAACCGACTTAGCCGGTGTTTGCGCACTTGAGGATTGTGTAGCACCTTCAATAAGCGCAAGTGCAGCGGCGCCATCAGCTTGCTGTTGCTTTTTAGATAAAGCAGCAGTTAAAACCTCTGCGCCTTGGCCTGCACCAGGGATTGTAGGTAGATTTCCACCTGATATATTCATAACTCACACCTGACATTTAAATGTAATACACGTATTATAGTCGCTGAATAGGTAAATTACTTTACCAACCCACTTAAGTATTTATCGGCAACATTGCACTAAGCTTTAGGAAAACCATGGATTCTATAATTGAACAACTCAACGCCAACTTAAAAATTGTTTACCGTCAGGCGCTTGATGCTGATAAAAAACTCGATGAGTTACAACAGCAAGGCCACGGAAAATTTAAAGCCTTATTTGCCGAAGACGCTGGATTTAGCTTTGAAGCTAAACGCTTTAAGCCTTACGTTTTAGACGTTGCCGCAGATGTAGAAAGCTTATCAAGCGACGGTTTTGATGAAGAAAAGCTAAAACAAGCGGTTATTAAACTACAAAACTTACTAACCTTGTTGGCGACCTTTAAATAAAAATGAGCGACTGCTTTGCAAAGCGTCTACCAAAGTAGATGCTTTGCATTATTAGCTTTAGCTTACTTGATACGCGGTAAAATTTGTTCACCAAACCACTCTGTTAATAAGCGTTTTTCGTAGTAAAATGCTTCATCTCGACCCATTTTAATTTTATCCATAAAACCCATATCTTTTAAGCTTACGTTATCTTCTTGTGCAACAACGCCACTTTCATCACTAAGCACATAATTAAATTCAATGCGTGGAAAGTGAATAGGTTTTACCACTCGGATTTCGTTAACACCGCCATAGCGTACGTCTCCGGCTAAATCTAAATCGGTTACTTCAATTTTTAAACTGTAGTTTTTAGGAAGTTGCTCGCTGAGCTTTGCAAAGTGTTCATCAATACTTTTGGCTATTTGCTTATGGTATGAGCCTTTAGTTTGGTTTGATGGGCGTACATCGCGATAATCATTAAAGTCATGCCATTTCACTTGAGCCTCACCCGCGCAAACAACACTCGGTAGTGCAATACACATCAACATTGCTATTTTTTTAACTAAGTTCATACGTTTCTCCAACGAGTATTTTGATCATTGTGATCAATTGAATATTTTACAAATCGCTATACATCACTTTAGCAATTACATATGAACTATAACTTAATCTTTACGCTGAGGTGTTATTAAAATTGCACAAAATGTAATCGAAAGTACGGTTTACGATCATACTATTACAAAGCAAATAAAATAATACATGTAAAAACTCATTATTTATGGTGAAATTAGGGTAATTGAACAGAGGTTTCCAAGGAGCATTCATGGCAATTTTAGTAACCGGTGGCGCAGGCTATATTGGCTCACACACCGTTTTAGAACTTTTACAGCAAGGCAGCGACGTTATCGTTATCGATAACTTAAGTAACTCCTCTGAAGAGTCACTTGAGAGAGTGAAAAAAATAACCGGTAAAGCAATTACTTTTTATCAAGGTGATATTTTAGATAAATCCTTTTTAGACTCAGTATTTGCAAAACATAACATTGATAGTGTAATTCATTTTGCAGGTTTAAAAGCGGTTGGTGAGTCGGTAGCAAAACCAATCGCGTATTATCAAAATAACGTACAAGGCACATTAACACTAGTTGATGCTATGCGTGACGCGGGTGTGTTTAAACTGGTATTTAGCTCATCTGCAACAGTTTATGGTGACCCTGCAAGCTTACCAATACGCGAAGACTTCCCCGTTGGCGGTACAACCAACCCATATGGTACGTCTAAACTAATGGTTGAAATGATGCTGCAAGATATCGCTAAATCAGATGAGCGCTTTGCGTTTGCTATTTTGCGCTACTTTAATCCTGTTGGTGCACATGAGTCAGGTTTAATTGGTGAAGATCCTAATGGCATTCCTAATAATTTACTGCCTTTCATTTCACAAGTTGCGGTTGGTAAATTAAAGCAGCTCGCTATATTTGGCGATGATTACGACACGGTAGATGGTACTGGTGTTCGCGATTACATTCACGTTGTAGATTTAGCCTTAGGGCATTTAAAAGCACTTGATAAAATAGCCGCAGAAACCGGTGCGCTTGTTTATAACCTTGGTACCGGTAACGGCTATTCAGTATTACAAATGGTTAATGCGTTTATTAAGGCTAGCGACCAAGCAATCCCTTATGCGGTGTCACCTCGTCGCCCAGGTGATATTGCAGCCTGTTATGCTGCGCCAGAAAAAGCCCTTAGTGAACTAGGTTGGCAAGCTGAGCGTGGTATTGATGTCATGATGCAAGATACTTGGCGCTGGCAATCAAATAATCCAAATGGATATAAGTCATAAAGGCATCTTTAAGTTATCAGCCTAAAATTAAAACACCGCATTTAAATTAAATGCGGTGTTTTAATGTTGTACTTACCAATTTTGCATTTCTACAATCCGTGACTGGGTTCGCGCATATTCAAAACTTAACTTTTTACCTTGATATAGCTCGTTTATGTCGGCCTGGGCATTAATCACCAGTAATTTGTGGCAATCATAAAACTCATCGACTAAGGCAATAAAACGCCGAGCTTCATCATCGAAAGTATGTTCATCTAACTGCTGCTTTTCGCGCTGATAGCTGTCTTCTATACCATGTACAATAACTTTACCAGTTGCCTCTTTTCCCATTATTTGCACATTCGCGATGTATAATACCGAAAACTGTTCTGCTAAAAACATATAGTCATTGGCGCTACGAGGGCCTGAGCACAATGCCATAAAATCAATCAGTAAAGCATCGTCAGTTTTTAATAAATAAGGAAGCACTCGGCCATGCACAGTTATTGTATTATTACGCATTGCTTGAGGGTGTGCGGATAAAAACCCAGCCTCAAATTCAGCATCGGGTAAGTTAATAAAATAATGACGACTACTTCTTCCGTATCTAAAGCGGTGATCTTCCTCCCCCGCTACGTTAATTACATGACAATGCGCATTTATTAAATCGATAGTCGGTAAAAATCGCGCGCGTTGCAAACCGTTGTAATAAAGTTGCTCCGGTTTTGCGTTAGAGGTTGCTACTAGCACCACGCCTTGTTCAAATAAAGCGTTAAATAACCGAGCCATGATCATGGCATCACCAATATCACTAACAAAAAACTCATCAAAGCACAGCACTTTTATCTTTTTGGCCCACTGTTTAGCAATTATTTGCAGCGGATTTTTATCCCCTTGTAACTTGGCTAATTGAGCATGAACTTTTTCGATAAAATGATGGAAATGCAAGCGCTGCTTTTTCTCTGTGGGTAAGCTTTCATAAAATAAGTCCATCAACATAGATTTACCTCGACCAACCGGGCCATATAAATATATTCCCCTTATTGAAGGTGCTTTTTGCCACCAGCTTGCAGGCTGATTTAATTGCTCACTTAAAGACTGTAACGCACTCACTGCTAGGTGCTGCGCCGCATCGAAATCAAGCTCTCCTGATGAAACCTTGCTATGGTACAGGCTTAAAATTTCTGTGCTGGGCTCTGTCATGGTATTTCACTATCCGCTATACTCGCGGCCATTGTAGCCGACTAAAAATGTGAACAACATGAAATTTCCTTGCCGTTTAGATAAATTTATTAGCCATTTAGCAGAGTTACCACGCTCAAAAGCCCGCGCAGCAATAAAAAGCCAAGCGGCTAGCGTTAATGGCGAGGTGATCACGGCATTCGACTTTCAAGTTACTCAGCAAGATGACGTGTTATTTCATGATCAGCCATTAGTGTTTTTAGGTAAACGCTACTTTATGCTCAATAAGCCGGTAGGTTATGTATGCGCTAATTCAGATGAGTTACACAAAACCGTATTTGATTTGCTTGATGAGCCAAACATGGCCGACTTTCACATTGCCGGGCGTTTAGACATAGACACCACAGGCCTAGTGCTTATTACTAATGATGGCGACTGGTCACACAAAATCACCTCGCCTAAAAAGAATAAATTTAAAACCTACTTGGTTGAAACTCAAGAGCCGATTACCGATGATGCACTGCAGCAATTACGCGACGGTGTGCAGCTTCACAATGAAAAAGATTTAACTCGCCCTGCTATTGCTGAGCGCTTAGGGAATTATGGTTTACGCTTGTCTATTTCTGAGGGGAAGTATCACCAAGTAAAACGTATGCTAGCAGCGGTAGATAACAAAGTAGTTGAACTACATCGTGAACAAATTGCGGGTATAAAGTTAGGTGAAGATTTGGCTGCAGGTGAATACCGCCCATTAACTGCCGCAGAGATAAAACTGTGAGGTTGTTTAGGTGTTAGGAAATGGTTCACGAGGTTCGGGCTGTTCACCTGCCGCTCTAGGCTCGATGCTCGTTGCCTTCTATAATCTTGCCTAATCTCTGTTCTTACGATTTAATCTGTACTAAATCAAAGTCTGTCATCCCAGGTACAATCGCTTGCAGCCGAGACTCAGTAATATCTAGAGAGTTTAAACATTCACAATATTCAGAGGCTTTAAGTTCTAATTGATGGGCTTTTTTCTGTAACGACTTATCGATTTCTTTAGTGATGATATCCATGCGTTGCCCCATGTCGTTCATGCGGTCTTCTATATTGCCTTCTCGAGATTTAAACGCATCCCCAAGCGACATTAAAATAGCACCCAAAGAGCCATGTACAGCTGAGTGTATTTTTTGACTAATTTCTTTAGTAAAAAAATCATCAATTTGGGAAAGCGATTGAGGAGCTATAAAAAAGAAATCGTCGCCACGTTTAAACTTATCCATAAGTGCGCGTTCTACATATTGTAATTGCGTTTTTAGCACTTCGGGTTCTTTATCTGACATGCCCTCAACAACATGCTCAATAGCACTGAGTCCTAGGTTAACGCCATCGGTCGCTAAATCGACCAACTCAGGAACTGTTTGACGAATACCATTGCTAAATTGTTCTAGCACTTTGCTTTCGTCGGTGCTTAAGTCGACCCAGTAGCCTCGAATAAACAATTGATTATTATTGTTAATTTGCACCCTGGTTTGGCCTTTATCAACAATACGGATCACATCATCGGTAATAATTAGACCATGACGAAGTTCAACATCACATTGTTTTTGTGCGATTGCATTGGAGCTTAAAAGTGCCATTGATAACGCCAATATCGAACGAGATAAAAACGCCATAAACACCTCAAAAAGACTAAAATAGGGGGTGGCTAGATTAACAAAAAACCAACTTTATGCAAGCAAAAGTAACACCCTAAAAACAAGGCACCATGAAACGTAACGTTTACACAGCGCCTTTATCCTCTGGCTTGTACTATTAAATAGGTGAGCCTGGTGGTATTGGCAGGGCTTTAAAATTGTCAGGCCACTGGCCTGTTGTTAAAAACTGATTAATTTGCGACGCTAAATAATTTTTAAATGCACTGTCACCCACTTCAGGATGGCCTAGCAAAGAGTGCTGATTAAACTCATCAGCAAGCTTGCTTAAATAGAAATGTAGTTGCGCTTGCACTTCAGGGCTTAAACCGTCGTTAGCCACAAGATCAGCCATGGTTTTTGCCGTTAAGTACTGTACTCGCTGTGTTACTTTTCCTGTCATGGTGGCAGGTGCTGATACATTAAACACCTGTTTGTTTAACTGTTTAAGCAGCTCATCTAAGCTATAAAAGCGGTTATCACGTGCTTGTTGCTGCGCTAATCGATTTAATCGTTGAGCGTTTAGTAATAGCGATAGGCTATGCTGCGCTGCCACTTCAGACAATGCAAGTGCATCCATAGTCAAACCGGTACGACCCACTATACTTTCTCGTGATTTAGACTCGCCATACGCCTTTGGTACAATCAAAGAAAGTATCGACTCTGGCAGCGTTAAATTAGTTGCTTTTAGGGTGGCTAAAATAGCATTAACTGCTTGTTGCTGAGCCTCTTTAGCTACAACTTGGGCGCCTTTAACGGGTGCATCACTGCGAATTTCATAGTCATAATCAACGCCCGCAATAAGCTTTGCAACCGCTTCAACTTGATAACGGTGGAATAAGTAAAGTGGCACTAGCTTTTCTTCTAACTGCGACAGTGCAACCCCAGTTTTTATATTGTTAATACCAAACTGCCCGAGCGCTTGCTTTCGCACATCAAGCACTCTAAGTAATTCTTCACTTGGATTACTGCCATTATCCCAAAGATGCGCTGTAGGGTGCGCCCCACCTTTGGCACGGGCATCACTGTCAGAAATAAACGCCAAACCTAGCGATTTATTTTGCTGTAAAATAGCAGCGAGTGCTTCGCTTTCATCTTGGCCGGTAAAATCACTGTAGCCATATTTGATCACTTGCGTATCCCATGCGCCCATACCTTTAGCATAACCTTGAGATACATCTAACTGACCATTATCTGCAAAGCTCAATAACGGATGCGGATAATCCATCACCGAAGCACGATTATTTACTGACGCTGCGAAGTTGTGCGCAATACCCAGTGTATGACCAATCTCATGAGCACTGAGCTGACGAATACGATCAAGTGCCATTGCATGTAAAGTACCTGCCACTTCATTGCCTTTTAAATAAGGCGCAGCGAGTGATTCAGCAATAAGGATATCTTGACGCACTCGCAGCGAGCCTAGTGTCACATGGCCTTTAATAATTTCGCCTGTTCGTGGGTCTATAATTGAACTGCCATACGACCAGCCTCGGGTTGCACGATGCACCCATTGAATAACGTTGTAGCGCACATCCATAGGATCTGCATTACTTGGTAGCACTTTAACTTTAAAGGCATTTTTATATCCTGCTGCATTAAAAGCGTCATTCCACCATTGCCCGCCATCTAATAAAGCCGTTTTTACTGGTTCAGGTACCCCTGGATCTAAGTAATAAACAATAGGCTCTACTGGCTCACTAACTGCTAGGCTTGGATCTTTTTTTGCTAAACGATGACGCGGAATGTAACGCACGTACATAGACTCATCGAGCCCTGCTGCATAATTTTTATGCTCCGCACTCCAATAACCCGATTGCGGGCTAAATTTACGAGGTGTGTAATTATCATCAGGCAGTTGAATAAGTGAATGGTGCATGTGCACACTCAAAGCGTAAGGATCAGCACTCACTTGGCGAACGTATTTACCTGGTTTAGACCCTTTAAAGGTGAGAATGGCTTCAAGTTCAGTATTTTTCAAAAATGCTTTTGAGCGATTCATAAATACCGCACTGCGTGACTCATCAAGGCTAAACTGCCCTTGCTTGCGCGCAGCTAAAGTACGGCTTACGCCATGTACGTCACTCAGTAAATAAGGGGTGTAATCTATTAATGCAGCATTGTCATCTTGAGCGACAACTTTAAAACCCGCCAAAATGCTGGATGCAAACGCTTCTTTAACGCTTTGCTGCTCTGCTATATTACTCGTGTTTGCACGGTAGTAAGTATTTACGGCACGTAACATCACCTTGTTGCCAAAGCGCTCAAACTGTACCAAATAGGTACCGCCTAATTGGCCTCTATCTAAACCTATGTCGTTAGAGCCAACGCCATAAGGCAAGCTATGCTGTAGTAAAAATTGTTGCTCAAGTTTATCAACTTTTAAATACACATTGCCGTTTTGGGTATCGTAAAAGAAAGAAAAATAACCAGGGAAATGGTTCATTTTTTCAGTAAATTCGTCAATAGACTTAATTGCTGCGTGCGCTTGAGTTATCATACAGAGCAGCACAGTAAAGAGTATGTAACTTAATCGTGATATTTTTTGCATAATCTTATCTTTGTTATTAGCGTTTTAAATGCGATGTAGGTACCCCATTATAGGGGGTTATTTATACAATACAGTTATTTAAGACGAATTTCAGCGCTCTAAACTAATCTCTCTCACATTATGATTAGTTTTAACACGTTATCAGGAAAAAAGAATGCGTAGACTCCCACCAGTATTACTAGAAGATGGCTGTTCAAGAGAACTTTTGTCGTTAATTCGTACTATTTTAGCGGCATGTAAAGAAATTTCATTTCGCGTCGGTCAAGGTGAATTATCGGGCGTATTAGGCTCAACCCTCGATGAAAATATTCAAGGCGAAACACAAAAGAAACTCGATGTACTGTCTAATCAGTTATTAAAAGATATATTGCTGGAGTCAGGCACAGTTAAAGCGATTGCCTCTGAAGAAGAAGATTATACTGTTGCCGGTAACCCAGATGCCGAGTACATTGTTGCATTTGATCCACTTGATGGCTCGTCAAATACCGATATTAACTCACTTGTAGGTACTATTTTTTCTATTATGAAAGCACCTGTGGGCTCAGATGCTGCTGATGAAAAGATTTTTATGCAACCTGGGCATCAACAAGTGGCTGCAGGTTACGTACTGTATGGCCCATCAACTATGCTTGCGCTAACAACGGGTAAAGGTACACGCATGTTTACCTTAGATAAAACCCAAGGTAGCTTTTTACTTACTCAAGATTTTGCCGCTATTCCTGCTAAAACTAATGAATTTGCAATTAACGCCTCTAACCAGCGCCACTGGGAACCAGCGATGCAAAACTACATTAATGACTTACTTGCCGGAGATACTGGCCCTCGCGCTCAAAACTTCAATATGCGTTGGATTGCTGCAATGGTTGGCGATGTTCATCGTGTACTTAGCCGTGGTGGTTTATTTACTTACCCAACTGACACTAAAGATCCTAATAAACCTAATAAACTACGTTTACTATATGAAGCAAATCCAATGGCAATGCTAGTAGAGCAAGCAGGTGGTATTGCTTCAACAGGTACTGAGCGTATTATGGATATTCAGCCTGATGCCATCCACCAGCGTGTTGCGGTTATTTTAGGCTCTAAAGACGAAGTGGAAACTTGCTTGAGCTATCATAAGTAAACTTTAAGAACAGGTTTTAGGTTTCAGGTGACAGCTAGAGATTAGCCCAGTAGTGGTTACTAACATCTGAAACCTGTTGCTTAAAACCTTTCATACTTTCTGATAACCACCTGCTACTGTTGTAACAGCTTTAACAACTGTGCGAGCTTTTGATGAGTCAACTCGCCCATTTGCTCGCTATTACTTAGCGCGTAAATAACGCCTTCATGCTCGGCGCAATTTATGTCATCTCGCGACTCAATGACATTTGCCCACAGCTGTAAATCGTCAATATCAATTTCTTTATTTAAACAACGCGTAAGTACATTAATTAGTACAGGCTTTGTGAGTGTATACAGGTAGATTTTATTGCTTGCTGCGGTTGAAACAATCACACTAATGGCACTATCTCTTTGCTCCCCAAATGTAATAAATTCAGCCAATGCTTTTTGTATATTCATAATGTTTGTTATTCTTGCTGCTCTACTGTTAATAAGACCTAAAATGACCCAGATAAACTGCAGCCAATGTAATACAACGCTTAACTGTAATGTTAATGATATAACCGCATGTTGGTGTTATCAGTTACCTGCTATTTTACCACTCGATGATACAGCAACCAGCTGCTTATGCCGCTTATGTACTCTTGCTAAAATAAATAGCTATTTAGAGACTATATACACTCAACCAATAAAAGCTCAAATCGCTTTTGCTAAACAATTTAGAAGCCATGATAATTTAATTGAAGGGTTAGATTACACCATGCAAAATAGTTACATGGTGTTTAGTAAGTGGTATTTTTTAAAACGTGGTACTTGCTGCAAAAACGGGTGTAAAAATTGTCCCTATAGTTAAATTAGCCACCCACAGTAATAGGCAGTGAGCTATCAGCGCCCCACTCACTCCACGATCCGTCGTAAACACTTAAATTATGATATCCGCATTCATCAGCGAACAATGCAAGCGCACAGGCAGTAACCCCCGAACCGCAGCTAAACTGTATCTGGGTTGCATTACCGACTAATTCACTAAACTGTGTTTGTATAAAGTCGAGTGATTTTGCCTCGCCATTTTCTAATAAACTACTTAAAGGTAGCGAGTAGCTATTAATAATGTGGCCGCTGCGCATACCCGCTCTTGGCTCTTTATTTTTACCCGTAAAGCGCTCATAAGTACGCGCATCTAAAATAACTGTATTGGCATCCTTAGTAGCACTTAGCACCTGTTTTTTATCAATAAAGTAATCAGGTTGGTAATGAGCAATAAAGTCGCCTTTTAGTGATGCTTGCGTATAGTTTGACTCAACCGCAAGCCCCAGCTCAAGCCACTTGGCTAAGCCACCACTGAGCACTTTTACGTTATTAAACCCCATGGCTTTAAACATCCACCAGGCTCTAGCTGCACTGAATAACCCCGCATCTTCATAAATCACCACCAATGAGTCGTGATTAACGCCTGCTTTTTGCATCACCTGAGTAAATTGCTCTGCACTACACAAGGTATTGGGTAATGGGTTTGAAGTATCTGCGAGTTCTTTTTTGATATCAAACCGTTGTGCTTTGGGTAGCATAGCAACGGGCGAGTACTCCCCTGCAGCAGAGGGGCGTAGCATACCTGCATCAAAAATAACTAAGTTAGTTTGCTCTAAACGCGCATGTAACCATTTTGCACTGACTATGTTTTTCATCGTCTTGCCAAATTTAAGGAAATGAAATAGCTATATATTATTACAGCCTGTTTATAAACAGAATTTAGACTGGTTACAAATTATAATAATGCTAAAATAGCTGCTTTGAGGTTTCTAAATAAAATAAAATTATGCCAATCCCTTTTTACATTATCAATATGCAAGGCTGCGAAGACCGTTGGGAAACAACCCTAAAGCGACTTACCAGTCTACACTTAAATGCTGAACGTTTTGAAGCGACCATTGGCAAAAACCTTAGTGAACAAGAAATCCTCAAGTGGTATTGCCCGAAAAAAAATAAAAAAAGTTACAATCGCAACCTATCTGCAGGTGAAATTGGTTGCTATGTAAGCCATATGCGCCTTTGGCAAAAAATGGTCGATGAAAATATCGCTTATTGTGTTGTATTAGAGGATGACCTTTTCATTGAAGCTTCACTTAAAGATGTTGTTGATGCGGCGCTTAAATTAAAAAATTGGGATTTAATCAAGTTATCTGATAATCGAAACTTTCCATTTATTGACAGTACGCTATTAGAAAATAACCTAACAGTTGGCAACTATAAAAAAGCACCAAACGGCACTCAAGGCTACATCATTTCACTAAGCGGCGCTAAAAAACTACTGCAAAGAAAACCGTTTTTTAGACCGGTGGATGTCGATATGCAGTTTCACACTGAAGTAGGCCTAAATATGATAGGCATAAAACCCTATCCTGTTGCCGAAGATCGAAGCTTTATTAGTGAAATAACAAGCGCTAATGCAGGCTCTCATTCCAACCGCAGTACATTTATCAGAAATTTAATTCATAGATCGAGTATTCATAGGCAAAGACGATATAAAACTGCGGATCTTGCCAAAATTACAAGTGAGTAATACCCAGCATATTTTTACATGTATGCATTTGATTATAAAAATTAAATCTTAATAATTTCGCCACGCAATGGCGCCATTTTAGCTAAAATTTCATTTTGCACTGTATGTGGGATATTTTGCTCGTTCATTGCATTTATTAATAAATCGACAACGTGATTGAAGTCTTTTTCATTTATATTCATACCTGTATGAATCGCAACCATCGAGTCGCCTTTGTATTCACAAGGACCCTCAACCAGCGAACATAAATGACTAATAAACCCTTGTCGAAAATGGCTAATATTACTGTGTTCAAAGTAATGAAACACTTGTTTATCATTGCCTATTTGGGCAATAAAACTGTCAGTTAACTTTTCAAGCCCAGCTCGCTCGCCAAGTTGGTGATACAGAGAAGTGTTAGGTTGTGTTGTACACCCTGAAAGTAAGCTTAAACAACAAAAAATAAATACACTCAGTTTCATTACCAATACCCCGTAACCGATAAATACCAGCCGGTTTGTTTGTCAACACCAGCAATCCGCCCTAAGTCTAAATAGGCCGCCGTTACACTGACGTGTTTATTAGGCATCCACGCTATAAATAAATCGCGCCAATCTTGTTCGCCTAAACCTAGGTTATTGGCTTTTTGTCGATACTCAATGCCAATAGCAAGTTCACGACTTACAAACACCGCACTACTTGCTTCTAGTAAAATATGGCTACCTTCATTAGCCCCTCCATATCCTAAAAGCCCTAATTGATTGGCTTTACTGTAACGAGTGGTCACATTCCAAAACCAGTTGTATCCAGCAAGTGCACCCAAATGTAATTTACTGGCTGCTAGGTACACATCTGTACCACTGGTATTTTTTGCACCAACCAAATTTGCAACTGTGCCATCATCCAGTGACTTATGCTGCACACCCATGCTTAGTTGTGGCCATTTACTGTAAACTACATCACCATACAAACGAATTTTTGCCCCAGAAATTGACTGCTCTATTTCTGTATTGAGCGCAGGCACGTCAAACTGCTGCACGGCATAACTCAGTTCAACACGATTAAATAGGTTAAGCTGCACACCACAGGCATCTAGGCGGTAATCTGTTACATCAGCACGACTACAAAAGCCATTAACAGCCCATTCGTCCTCACTAGCATAACCTGCTAGCTGCGCCCAAGGAACTAACCCTCCTCCTGCACTGCCTTCAACTTGAGACACGCCCGGTGTTGCTAATAGCTTTCCCGTTGCAGCTACAGTTAGCGTACTGCAAAGTAAGAGTGTCATGCTCAGTAAAAATTTAATGTACACCCTGATATTCCTCTAACCATTGTTCTAGTTGTTGTGCTTTTAAAGGACGACTCAAGTAGTAACCTTGTGCATGATCGCATTGCATTTCATGAAGCAATGATAAAGACGCTGCCGTTTCTACGCCCTCGGCCACCACTGAAAACCCAAGTTGGTGTCCAAGTGTGATTGACGAGCGCACTATGTATTGATCTTTTTGTGACTCATGCAAAGTTAAAATAAAACATTTATCTAGCTTAAGCTCATCAATAGGTAACATTTTTAATCGCCCCAATGATGTTTGCCCGACACCGTAATCGTCTAGTGATATTTTAACACCGATAGTTTTTAAGTTCTCTAACGCTTTGATACCTTGAGCTTCATTTTCGATCATATCGCGCTCCGTCAACTCAATAGTGACAGAACTTGGGCTTACATGATATTTCTTTAAGGTCGCGACCAATAAATTATGAAATCCCGCATGCGCAATATCTTGGGCTGACACATTAATGGCTGCCTGTAAGTGAATCCCTTTTTTATACCAATCGGCTATTTGCGCAATAACTGTATCGACAACCCAGGCAGTTAGTTCCACAATTAATCCTGACTGCTCAGCTAAATCAATGAACACTTCAGGCGAAACCCAACTCCCATCATCACGTTGCCAACGAATAAGTGACTCAACCTTATCAATTTTCTGACTTTTAATATTCAACTTAGGCTGATAAGTCATAAACAGTTGCCCGTTATCATCATCAATCGCTTGTTTGAGCTCATCAAGCATGATTAAACGGTCTAAGTGCGCCTCATCTTCACCATCTTGGTAGTAATGTAAGCTTTGTTGGCTTGTTGTAGCCGCATCAACAGCAATGAGTACACGCCGCATTAAATCGTCCGCTTTAACGCCTTGTCCAGGGTACTGCACAATCCCAGCGTTAAAACGCAAACTTATTTTTAAGCTTTTAATCTGGTAAGGTGCCTGTAATTGCTCAATCAAATCGGCTACAGCACATTTTACTTGGTCAGCCTCCACACTGGGGTAAACCGTTAAAAACTCATCGCCGCCAATTCGTGCATGAAATCCACCAAGCTCATCAGAGAATTGACGAATACGGTTTGCCACCGCAATTAAACACTCATCTCCTACTTGCGGACCAAGCTTGTCGTTTATGTGTCTTAAGCCTTTTATATCAATAGCAACAAGCGTGTAGCATCTATCTTTAGTGAGCTGCTTTGCTAATAAATCTAACATAGCTGAACGGTTATAAAACCCTGTTAAGGTATCGTGATGTGCTTGAAAACTGATTTGCTGCTCACGCTTATTAATATCATTACCCATGTTATTAAAGGCGCTGACTAGCGTTGCTATTTCGCTGCTTTGTTTTTTACCTTCAAATTTAAAACGGTAGTCACCTTTGGCAAATTGCCTTGCGATAACCGCTAACTGTGTAAGTCCGCTGGTTAAGTTATTGGCAAGCAAACTACTGGTGATCACACCAAATAACATGGTTAACACGGCCAATGTAACTAGTGTTAGCAATAGTTGCTCAATATCTCGATAACTTGAGGTTAAATCAGCACTTAGTAGTAAGGTGACCGGGTGTGATTGCAAAGATGGTAAAGCTATTTGTTGATTTTCATAGGCCAAATATTCAGCAAAAAAACGAGCTGTAGTTTTATTTTTAAAGTATTCTATAGGTTGAAATTTTTCAGGTTGAGGTGCAAACGAGCTTGCTGCAAAACTATCTAATTTCGCAACAAAGCTAACCTCCATACCGGTTAAGCTTTTCAGCTCAGTAGTCACAGCCGATGTGATTTTGAACCCGACTAAACTGTAAGCGATAGTTCTGGGGGTTTTAACTGGCAATAATATTACTTGATAGAGCTGATTATTTAACACTACAAAGCTCGATTGTTCAGAATTATTTAATAATTCATCCATCAAGGGCTGTAGGTTATCTGCAAAATTTTGTGCATTCACATTAGCAGACACTAACCGCCCCGATAAATCGAGCAACAGCATTAAATCGGCATTGATCCGTTGGCTATGATTGTATAATACACTACTAATGGTGGCTGCATCGCGAGTAGCAACTGCCTGCTTAAAACCAAAATCAGCGGTTAACACCTTTGCAGCAGTTAATAGCAAGCTCTCTTTTGATTTTAAATATTGCTTATAAACGCTTTGCGCAACCGTTATATTTTGCTGTACTTTTTCTGCCTGAAACTTACTCGTAGACCACCAAAAACTCACTAAGCTGAGTAAAGTTGTAAGTAACACCAAGCCAACGCATAGCGTTGTTATACGGCTACGTAAATTATTGCCCATTACCTTCCCTAAATTGACTGCCAAAGGTGTTACGTGGTGCAGGCGTAGACGTATTTATAGTGATTGATACCGGGCTGGTTGATTTTATATCAAACATTTTTTTATTATCCAAAGTCGCTGTTTGCAGTGAATGCCAGACACTGGCTTGCACAGGAAAAGAGTCAACTTGTAGCTTTATTTGGCCTTGCTCGTTGCTGGTATACACATGATTACTATTAGCGACATAAATATAGCCCACCATAGAATCGTGGATATTGCAGCCTAGAACAACAACCCCTTGATTATCAAACTTAATGGGATCTTCTGGCTGACCAGAATAGAGCTTTAATTGAAAGGGCTTTGCTTTTGAAAAAGAATATACATGGTGGCGAATATTATCGCTATTTGGAAAGTTAACGTACTGACCTTGATGCACAATAAGTAGCTGTGGTGAAAACTGTTTATCAACTTGATCCATTACCGCCGTGGGTAAATTGCCCGTAGTTTTTGAGGAAGGTAAATGATTGATTTCTACGACAGCATTAGGCAATACTTGGTCATGCTGATCTTTAATAACCAAATTAATAGTATTGCCAAAGGCCGACACACTAAACAATGCACCCAGTACTAATAAATAACGACGTTTTGCAATAACTTGCATTGCCCGCTCTAACATAATCACACCTAAATATTCACTATAGGTTAAGTTAATTAGAGACGAGCACTAATTGCAAGAATTATAGCTCAGTTAGTTAAAATAAATACTTTTTTACTAGTAAAAATGAGCATTGCTATGCCTGTCTACTTACTTCGCTAATTAACGATTAATCCGTAGTCAGTATCTAAAATTGCAATCACTTCTTGGCGCGGATCATTGGGTATAACGATCTCTTTACCGATAATTTTGCTAGCGATACCCACATAAGTGTCAGACACTTCAAGCATTACTGACTCAGGTAAAATATAATCTTTTGCTAGCTGCTCACGCTCAGCCATACGGTCTTTATTTAATAACACATCACTCTCTGGTACGTTATTAATTAACAGCTGACGGAAGCCTTCCTTTGAGTTTTCAACAATTTTGCCATTCTTATAAGATACTTCATCCCAAATACGCGATGAATCTGGTGTCCCTACTTCATCAATATAAATAAGTTGCTGCACACCATTTAAATCTTCTACGTAACCAAATTCAAATTTAGTATCGACGAAAATTTGCCCTAGCTTAGCTAACTCATTACTAATTAGCTCGAATCCTTCTACCAATAATTTTTCGTATTTGGCGACATCGTCAGCCGATTTAAAATTGAAAACATCTAAGTTGTTCGTAATATTTTCACGAGTGATGTTTACATCATCAACGGCAGGAATATCAGCAACCCCTTCTATAATACCTTTAGTAGAAGGAGTTATAAGTACTTGCTCAAGCTTTTGATTCGCTTTTAAGCCTTCTGGAAGTTGCAAACCACAAAAGTGTCTTTCGCCTTTGGCGTAGTCGCGCCACATACTGCCGGTAATATATTGACGAGCAATCGCTTCAACTTTAACTGTACTGGCTTTACGAACAATCCATACGTATGGGTGAGGAATATCAACAATATGATTACCCGCCAAACCGGCTTCATTAAACATGTTAAACCAATGAGCTGCCACTGAGTTTAATGCAATCCCTTTACCAGGAACGCCATTTAGGCCATTTTCACCTTGCCATATGCAATCAAAAGCAGAAATTCTGTCTGAAATAACCATAATGGCTAATTCAGTATCGGCAGGAACGTTATAGCCTTTTTCATTTATTAAGCGTTTGCTATCTGCATCAGTTAACCAATAAACTGAACGCACTTTGCCACTGTGTACTTTACCTTTAGTACGAATGGGTAAGTCATCGTTTACGTCTAAAACTTTATAGCTAGTCATGCTATCTCCGGGGTTTGGCATGCTCAAAGAGCAAAGTATGGAATTGGGGTTAGGCGCTCTATAATAATCTAGGCAACCACAAAGCTCAATCTTAGGCTAAAAACAAATCATCTCAGAATATTTATCTAGCTGACGCATTGGGGTAAACTTGCATGATTATTTGCCCTAAGGAGCTAGCTTGAACTATTTAACTGCCACTAAGAATAAGAAATATCTAATGTATATTTCTCAAAATTATTCCTATGCTATTTTAAGGCCATTGCAAGCAGAAATATTAGCTCAAGGAGGGGAAGTTAAATGGTTCTTAGAGGGTGATAATGTTAACCCTGACTTTTTGAAAAGTGATGAAAAAACACTAAATTCTATTCATGAGATAAACCAATGGGCGCCTGACGCAACCTTTGCACCAGCGAACTCTATCCCTACATTTTTCCCAGGAAAGAAAGTAGCTGTTTTTCACGGCTTTGATGCAGGAAAACTAAATAAAAAAGGCCAAAACGATCACTTTAAAGTTCGGGGATGTTTTGATTTATATTGTACACAAGGCCCAAATACGACGGCTCCGTTTACGGCGTTACAAAAAAAACTGGGCTATTTTAAGGTAGTAGAAACAGGTTGGCCTCCCCTAGATCAATTCTTTAACGGTAACTCAAAGCCTAGCCATATCGATGAAACAGACTCTCGCCCAACGGTGTTAATCTGTTCTACATTTTCAAAACGCTTATCTCTTGCACCTAAACTTTATGAACAAATAAAACACTTTAGTAAAAGCGGTAAATGGCGACTATTAGTTCAGTTTCATCCGAAAATGCCGCAAGAGTGGGTTAATAAATACCAAGCGTTAAGTAATGATAATCTAACCTTTGTTGAAACAGACAATGTTATTCCTTTATTACAATCTGCTGATGTAATGCTGTGCGATACTTCATCCATACTACTGATGTTTTTAGTACAACGAAAACCGGTTGTAACGTTTTGTAATAAAGCACCTGAAAAACACTTACTTGATATTACAGATAAAAATAACGTTGAAGCCGCAATAGACTATGCACTAACTTACCCAAAAGAACTGGTGGATAATATTGAAGCTTTTTGCCAAGAATTACACCCATACACAGATGGCAAGTCAAGCCAACGAGTACTTTGCGCAACCAATGAACTGTTGCATAGTGATGAAAAGCTCAAAGCTAAACCACTTAATCTTATTAGACAATTTAAAATGCGCAAAAGACTTAACTATTGGAGTTGGTAAGACGTTATGATCAACCTTGAGAATGTATCTTTTAAATGGCATAAAAAAGCAGCCAGCCCCACTCTCACTATTGAGCAACTCGCCATTGATGAAGGTGAACATGTTTTTTTACATGGGCCAAGCGGCAGTGGTAAATCTACCTTACTGGCACTACTAGCAGGCATTAATGTAACCACTAGCGGCCAACTTTGTGTTTTCAACCAAAATCTAAGTGCGCTTACCAATGCACAGCGCGATGCATTTAGAGCGGATCATATTGGCTATATTTTCCAAAACTTTAATTTACTACCTTATTTAACCCCATTAGAAAATGTATGTTTAGGGTGCCAATTTTCGAAAATGCGTCAGCAACACGTGCTCAACCAAACTGATAGTTTAACCAAAGAAGCCGCTCGACTTCTCAATGCACTTGGGTTGGAGCCGCACTTTCATAATCAAAATGTTGCCACTTTAAGTATTGGGCAGCAACAGCGAGTTGCCGCAGCACGCGCATTTATAGGCAGTCCCGAACTTATCATTGCCGATGAGCCTACTTCAGCACTTGATACGCAAAATCGTGAAAGCTTTATTAAGCTGTTATTTGAACAAGCAAAAAAAAGTAACAGCACGCTTGTTTTTGTCAGTCACGATGAAACATTAAAGCCACTCTTTAGCCGCACAATCGACTTAGTAAATTTACAAGGTGATGTATGATTTTATTTAAACTTGCCTATAAAAGTTTGCTAAATAGACGTGCCAGTGTATTACTGACATTGCTCACTATTGCGATTAGCGTCATGTTATTACTCAGTATTGAGCGCGTTCGCATAGATGCTAAAAGTAGTTTTAGTAATACCATTTCGGGTACCGATTTAATTGTTGGCGCACGTACTGGCGATATTCAATTACTACTCTCCTCGGTGTTTAGAATTGGCCACACTAATAATGGGGTGAGCTGGCAAAGCTATCAATACATAACAAAACAACGCGGGGTTAAATGGAGCATTCCTATCAGCCTTGGAGATAGCCATAAGGGCCAAGCAGTTTTAGGCACCACACTTGATTATTTTAAGCACTATCGATTTGCTAAGAAACAGTCCTTAGCATTTGAACAAGGACAGGCTTTTTCTAGCATCAATGAAGTTGTTATAGGAAGTGAGGTTGCAAGTAAACTGGCCTATAAGACTGGTGATGAAATTGTGATTTCTCATGGTATGGGCAATACTAGCTTTCATCATCATGACGATAACCCCTTCAAAGTTGTTGGTATTTTAAAGCCTACTGGCACCCCTGTTGATAAAACATTACATGTGCCGCTGGCGGCAATTGAATTGATTCATGGTGGCGGCCATCATGATCATGACGATCATCATGACCACTCGAGTCACGCACTAGTTGGCCATCCAAAACAAATTACCGCCTTTTTAATGGGCTTCGACTCACCGCTTTATACGCTACAAATTAGGCGTAACATAAACCAATTTAAGCCAGAGCCTTTATTAGCGATTATGCCTACAGTCACACTAAAAGAGCTTTGGGAAATGCTGGCAATAATAGAAAAGATCCTATTGCTATTTTCATTTGTGGTGGTCATTATTAGCTTGCTCGGCATGTTAACCACACTGCTGGCTAACCTTAATCAACGCCGCAGAGAACTGGCAATATTGCGTTCTGTGGGCGCCCGCCCTTGGCAATTATTTTCACTGATCAGTATAGAATCACTGCTCACTACCTTTTTAGGTTGCTTAGTAGGCTGCACTCTATTTTATGCGCTTATGGGCACAACCGCGGGTTACTTACAAAGCCAAGCAGGAGTGAGCATTAATATCAGTATGCTCTCTGACTATGAACTCACTTTGATTGGCGTTATTATGGCTGCGGGATTCATTATTGGCTTGATCCCTGCTACACGCGCTTACTTTTATTCTCTTAGTGATGGTATGAGTATAAAAATATAAACTTTAGGATGATCATGACGTTGTTTAAAGTAACTACACACTCTTTAATGCTATTAAGTGCAGTGCTAATTAGCTTTGCTAGCATTGCAAATCCCCCGAAGGAAATTTTTTGGGAAGACTTGATCCCACAAGGGCATGTGCAAATAGATACCCAAGCACAAGCTAATCACGAAGGCAGTGAGCAAAACTGGGTGCAACCTGATTTGGACGCGCCGGTTGTTAAAGCACTTGATGGGCAGTCTGTTAGCTTACCTGGGTTTGTTGTGCCACTTGAAGGTGACAGCGAACTTATTACCGAGTTTTTATTAGTCCCTTACTTTGGTGCCTGTATTCATGTGCCACCCCCACCGCCAAACCAGCTGGTTCATGTAACTATTAAAGGCGGTGTGCCTATCGATAGCTTATATGATGCGATTGTTGTAACGGGCGTTATTAAAACGCAAACTTGGTCTGGCGAAATAGCCCAAGTGGGTTATCAAATGCAAGCTGTCGGTGTTGCTCCCTTTGAGCTTTAATTCTTAAAATAAAACCCACTTTTAAAGTGGGTTTTATTTTGTTCTATCAACCACCCGTCCTTATATCTCGCTCAAGTTCAGACTGAGTTTTCACTGGATGACAAGTCGACTTCACCGTACTCTTATTGCTTTCATCTTCGTCAGAGCTAAAAATTGTGTAGCTATAGTCTGTTTCAACTTCACCACCTAAGCACTCATGCTCCGCAAATACTTCATTTCCATAACCGTCTGGCATTTCTTTTGACGCACACCCACTGAGGATCAGAAATGTTATTAAAATTGATATTACTTTCATATTAATCACCGTAAAAGGATATGTTATAAATTATAGTTCATACTCAAAATGCCATGAAGGAAACTTGTTGAGTAATGGTAAAAGTGCTTTTTCTTTTCTTAAATCACGACGCTCTCTCTCTAACTGTTCTCTTTCTCGGCGTAACTCTTTACTTTGGCTACTTGACGGTTTATCACTCGCTAATTCATTACTAATAGATTGCAACCGCCAATTAATATTATTAAGTCGATCATCTATCTCGGCTTTCCTTACTTCAAATTGATAACGCTCGTTACCCTCTTGCCATGCTTTTCTAAACTGTGTGTCATTACAAATCCCGTTATACGCATCCCCTCGTAAGCCCAGGGTAAAGCCATTTTCAGGCTCACAAAAGGCTGCGAGCCCCTGCTTGTAACCAACCTTATAATCATCTAATTTTGCAGTGATACCAAACTCACTACAAGCGGATATAATTTCTCTGCCATGTTCAAATGTATACCCTTGCTCGCCATGACTAAAGCCTAGGTTTGTCCAATTGGCCTGTATACATTCATCCTGAGTCAAAGAAGAGCATCCTGATAGAGATAGTACAAATAAAATGAACATACATCGGCTAAACATGCTATTTCCTAAAGTGTTATAGACTATTCAAGTACCTATTTTAAGAGATATTCGTTTAAAGTGAATAGTAAAAATGTAACAAGCTATTCTAATTCCGTTGAAGTTTAAAATTTACGACAACAACTTAACTCCTTCACCTCTAAAAATCACACGAGGCATACTTATGGTATTAAAAAGCTGCCTCATAGATGTTTCCTTTATCTAGCCGTCTGAGCCGGATTAGTAGGCACATTATTTTGCTTCATTATCCAACGGGCTATGTTATCTTTTCGCATAAATTTAACACCTGCATGCTGTTTTGCATATTGGATAAAATCATCAAGCGCTTTTACCCGTGCAGGCGTTCCTGCAATACGGTCATGAGCACTAATCGACATCATTCGTCTTCTGTGTTTTCCTTCAGCGTATAACACGTCAAACTCATCTTTTAACTCTTGTAAGTAGGCTTGGGCCGTCATTGCAGTGCTTCCTGAATAGCGCACAATGTCGTTATTACGAAAAGTATAAGGTACAACCACAAAAGGCTTATTATTTACTGGTGTAAAAGAAGGCTCATCACGCGATAGATCATCAATATGATAAATAAACCCCAGCTCTTGCAAAAGCGTAAGTGTATTTTTTGAGTGTCTCATCCAAAATGCATTAAAGCCAACCGGCCGCATGCCTGTCACTTTTTCGATAATATCTGCACTTTTAATATATGAAGCGCGCTCTTGTTCAACACTCATCGAATATTGTGGTGTCCATGTTTGGCCGTGACCCGATGCTTCATGCCCTCGCGAAACCACTTCTTTAGCAAGTGCTGGATTTAATTCCACAGCCCTGCCCACCATATGAGAGGTAACTTTAATATTATGTTTATCCCATAGATCAAGTAATCGCGGGATCCCTTCATTCATCCCATACTGATACCAAGTAGGCGAAATCGTGTCGTGATAACCCTGCTCTATTTGAGGAAACGGCCCTGCATCAGAGCTATCTTGTGCTGTTGCTTCAAATTGCATTGAAATAGAAATCACTAATTGTGCATCATCAGGCCAATAACCTGATTTCTCAGGTAGTGGGGCTGCATTTAATAGCTTACTGCTGCACAGTGCCATTAAAAGAATGAGTAAAGGTAAAGCCTTCATTTTTATCTCCTAAGCTAATTAACGCGGTCCTGCCGTTACTGTGATCTCGGCTGTTTGCAAAGAGTGTTGGTGTAAGAAAAACCCTGTAAGTGCACTTGTTGCCCCTTGTGGAACAGCTAATTTTTCTACATCCAATGCATACACTTTATAGGTGTAGCTATGCTTGCGTCCTTCTGGTGGACATGGCCCAAGGTATCCGGGCTTCCCCATATCCGTATTACCTTCAATGGCTCCTTTGGGCAAAGTCGTTGAAGATAGTGAGTTACTAGTAAGAGGAATATCATGTACTACCCAGTGCCAAAAACCACTGCCAGTTGGTGCGTCATTGTCATACACTGTCACGGCAAAGCTTTTGGCTTTCTTAGGCGCATTTTGCCATTTAAGTTGTGGCCTAACATTACTCCCCTGACAACCAAAGCTATTCCAGTATTGCTCACTCTTTATTGCCTGCCCTGGCTGTAAATCAGGGCTCGATAAACTAAATTCAGCCGCAAAACTGGCACTACTAAACAGCCCGCTGATCAGTAAAGTAACGACTGAGTTTGAAAAATTAACCATTTTTAGCCCTTATATTTTCAGTTAAAAAGTTACTTTTGATATGCTGGGTAATCGGTATAACCTTTGGCTGTACCGCCAAACAATGTACTCCCATCGGTAATCGTGTTTAGTGGCAGTTGCTCTTGAATACGATACGGTAAGTCTGGGTTGGCAATAAAACGACGACCGAATGCAATGTAATCGGCAAGACCTTGTTCAATAAGCTGCGCACCTGAATGCTCGGTATAATTACCGGCAACAATAATCGCGCCACTAAAATACTGACGAAGTGCGACTCTAAACTCTGGTGTTACGGTAGGTGCATCGTCCCAGTCCGCTTCGGCAAGATGAATATACGCAATACCAATTTGCTCAAATTGCTTTGCTGCCAATAAAATAGTGTCAATTGCTTCACTATCACCCATACCACGCTGAGTGATAAAAGGCGCTAATCTAATACCCACTTTATGAGCTCCAATGGCATTACTAATTGCGCCAATAATTTCACAGGCAAAACGAATACGGTTTTCTTGGCTACCGCCATATTCATCTGTGCGTTTATTCGCTGAACGTCTTAAAAACTGATCAATTAAATACCCGTTACCTCCATGTATTTCAACGCCATCGAAACCAGCCTCAATCGCGTTAATTGCCGCTTGCTTATAGTCATTTACTATTTCTTTAATTTCTTTAACACTTAGTGCTCGTGGGGTTGGGCAGTCAAGCATCCGTCCTTCTCCATCATCGCCTACCACCCAAACTTGTGCATCTGGGGCAAGTGCAGATGGGGCAACTGGCGTTCCATCATGATGAAATGAAGAGTGCGACATTCGACCAACGTGCCAAAGTTGTAAAAATATTTTACCACCTTCTTTATGCACAGCTTGTGTTACTTGCTTCCAACCTTCGATTTGTTCTTGCGTGTAAATACCTGGCGTAAATGAGTAACCTTTGCCCTGAGCAGAAATTTGTGTTGCTTCAGAAATAATCAGCCCTGCAGTAGCACGCTGCGCATAATAAGTGGCCATCAGTTCAGTGGGAATATCACCCGGTTGCGCAGTTCGCGAACGGGCCATAGGTGCCATCACAATTCTATTTTGAGTGACCATGCCACCGAGGGTTTTAACTTCAAATAAGGATTCTATAGACATAACTAACTCTCTTATAAATAATGTTTATCTGGATTTAAATTAAATTTCATCACTGCTAAATAGCATTTCGACCTTTATCTCTTCTGGTCCAGGTATAAAGACTTGCTGCTCTAATAGCTCTGGCACGGTTCGCTCAAAGTAGTTTATACCTGTTTGCGCTAAGCGACTTTTCAATCCTTGATAACCTATGCTACGAATCGCAATGTGATCTACCACTCCTCGGCCTTGGGTTTTGCTGTTTAATGCTGATAAGTAACCCTGTTGCGCTTTATTACCCGTGGCATTAACCAAATGAATCAAAGCAACATTATCACTGCCGTATAACCATGCCCCCTCGAAAGGGAAAGGCGGACGATACCCTTCAACTAGCCCAACTGAATTTATAAAGAACTGTCGCATCGCCTGGTAATCACAACTAGAAATTAATACATGATCTAAACGCATAAACTTTCTCTGTTGATAATGAGTACAACCAGTTTAACTATTTACTTAAATTTGATAATTGAGTTAATATCAAAAACACTGTTCATTAATACTGAATTATAAAGAGTGAGGAACGATGGCTAAGATTGATGATATGCAGCTTTTTGTTCATGTGGTGCGCTCTGGCGGGCTTGCTGCAGCTGGGCGAAAAATTGGTTTATCGCCTGCGAGTATGACGGCACGTATCAACCAGCTTGAAAATCACTATCAAACCCGACTCTTAATACGTAATACTCGAAGTATTAAATTAACCGAGGCTGGAGAGCACTTTTTTCAAGGCTGTTTAAGAGTGATTGCTGAAATTGATGCCGCAGAGCAAAGTATTCAGCTTAGTAAAAACACTCTTTCGGGTAGTCTCAAAGTAACCGCACCCTCTGACTTTGGTAAACAGTTTGTTGCCCCTGCAATAGCTAAATTTGTAGCACTGAATCCACAAGTAAAACCACACCTACATTTAACCGATGGCTTAGTTAATCTAGTTGAAGAAGGCATTGATATTGCTATTCGCTTTGGAAACTTACCCGATAGTAATTTGATTAGCCGAATGATCAAAGCCAATAAACGTGTGTTATGTGCTTCAGCTGAATATTTAAAAATACATGGCCAACCTTTACAACCAAGCGATTTATTAAATCATCGCTGCTTAGTAATGGAGAGACTTGGTCAATCGATGCATGATTGGCATTTTAAAGACGAGGTAATTCGCGTACCTGTAGCTATGAGTAGCAGTGATGGTGCAGTGATCAGACAGTGGGCAATTAACGGTGCAGGTATTGCTCTAAAATCAATGGTAGATATTAATGATGATCTGACTAAGGGTAATTTAGTGACGCTACTTGATGACTATATTCTCGGTTTTAGTAATAAAGATAAACAGCAAGTTGGCTTACAGTTTCTTTACCCATCAAGGCAATTTCAGCCACGACAAGTTGCCGCATTTATGGATTTTTTTCAGCAGCAAATTTAACAATAAACAGCCAACAAAATAAAACCTTGAGAGTTTGCACTTCCAAGGTTTTATTTATAACGTTTGGCAGTTATAAAAATTAAGCCGTGCCACCTACTGTTAGGTTATCTATTTTCAGGCTTGGTTGGCCAACGCCTACTGGTACACTTTGACCGTCTTTACCACAAACACCGACGCCTTTATCAAGCGCTAAATCATTACCTACCATAGAGATTTGTTGCATAACCTCAGGGCCATTACCAATTAATGTTGCCCCTTTAATTGGCTGAGTAATTTTACCATTTTCAATTAAGTAAGCTTCTGAGGCACTAAACACAAACTTACCTGAGGTGATATCCACTTGGCCGCCACCAAAATTAGGGGCAAACACGCCTTTTTTAACAGTGCTGATAATATCAGCTTGGCTGTGCTCGCCACCTAACATGTAAGTGTTGGTCATACGTGGCATTGGTAAATGCGCGTATGACTCACGACGTGCGTTACCTGTTGGGTTTACCCCCATCAAACGCGCGTTCATTTTATCTTGCATATAGCCTTTTAAAATACCGTTTTCGATAAGTACGTTATAGGCTGCAGGCGTGCCTTCGTCATCTACATTAAGTGAACCACGGCGATCGGCCATAGTACCATCATCAACCACTGTACACAGCTCTGAAGCAACTTTTTGCCCTACTTTACCGCTAAACGCAGACGCGCCTTTACGGTTAAAGTCACCCTCGAGGCCATGGCCTACCGCTTCGTGTAACAACACACCTGGCCAGCCATTACCTAATACCACTTCCATAGTACCTGCAGGGGCATCAATAGCTTCTAAGTTTACTTTAGCTTGACGAACGGCTTCTTCTGCAAAACCCATCCAACGCGGCTTACCATCAACAAGCTCTTTAAAGTAACCATAATCTAGGCGGGCACCGCCACCAGCACCGCCACGTTCACGGCGACCATTCTTCTCTAGCAATACAGAGCAGTTTAAACGGATCAGTGGGCGAATATCGGTGGCAAAGGTGCCATCGCTGGCTGCAATTAATACCTCTTCGTATACCGCAGACATTGAACTAATAACTTGCTCAGCATCAGGGGCTAATTCGCGAATATAGTTTTCAAGCTCACGTAACAAATTAACTTTATCGGTATCGCTCATGCTAGAAATTGGTTGATGTGGCGCGTACTGCTCTTTAGCAGCCACGTCACTAAATACTTTAACCGCTTTATCTTCACCTGCATCGGCAATACTACGTGCAGCAGTTGCGGCCTTATTTAGCGCTTCTAAATTAATTGCGTCTGAATACGAAAAACCAGTTTTTTCACCACTAACAGCCCGTACGCCAACACCACGTTCAACGTTATAAGAGCCTTCTTTAACAAGGCCGTCTTCTAATACCCAAGACTCATGATGACTCGATTGAAAATAAAGGTCGGCATAATCAACTTTGTGCTGGTGAATATAAGCTAATGTTTTTTCGAGTTCTTCTCGATTTAGCTGGCTGTCGTGTAATAAATGCTGTTCAACCGAATTCATAATAATGGCTCTCTAAATCGTTGGTGAGATTGCAGCGGCATATCTCGTCTAATTTTGTGTAACTGGTTCAAATCTACGGTACAACTAATAAAACCAAGCCCTGTTGGTTTTTCACTTAATGTCTCACCCCAGGGCGATAACATCAGGCTGTGACCATAAGTTTGTCTACCGTTTTCATGTGTTCCATATTGCGCTGCAGCAATAACATAACACTGCGTTTCTATGGCACGTGCTGCAAGTAGCGGCTGCCAATGCGCTTTACCTGTTGGAACAGTAAACGCACTGGGTACTAATATAATTTCTGCGCCTTTACGAGCTAAGGCATTAAATAAACCAGCAAAGCGCAAATCATAACATACTGTTAAACCAATTTTACCAAAGGGAGAATCAACAACCACAATCTCATCGCCCGCTTGAGTAAAGTCGGACTCTCGGTAGCTGCCGGTCTGGTCATCTACCTCAACATCAAATAAATGTATTTTGTTATAGCTTGCAACAATATCGCCTTGGTTATTAAACAAGTGTGAGGCAGCGTAATACTTATGTTGGTCATAGGGCTCTGGCATGGTGCCAGCATTTAACCAAATATTGTGTTTACGACACAATTCACTAATTTGCTGTTTATATTGCTCAATACGCTGTGACACTAACAACGTATCACCAGCGTGTTTACTAAACACTAAAAACGCTTCTGGTAAACATACTAACAAAGGCCGCGTGCTTGGTAATTCAGCTAACGCTTGCTTTAAAGCTGCAATGTTATCATCAGGGTTAAAGCCTGAGCACATTTGCAATGCGATAATCGCAGGAGATGAGTTTATGCGTTGTTTATTCATTGCGCGGCGCTAACCTCAGCATCTTTGAGTTTTAACTCTGAGGATGCTCGCGGCTGATTTTGTGCTGCTTGTGGCAAGGTCACCTCTCGGCTCTTACGATCTAACTCTTGTACCTGAGGATCGTTCATTTTACCCGTCACTTTAAAGTTGATCTCTGAGATCACTCGCGCAGAATGAATTACTTTATCAATTGCTAAAGCTGCAAGCCCCGTTACTGGATTAACCATCCAAGCCACAATTACTGGAATACTCGACGTTACTTGCGGTGCTACTGCTAAGTCGTAGTCAATTTCGAGAGTATTTAAATTTGCATACCCTTTAATCGAGAGATCGGCAGGCACCCCATCCATTTTAGTATCTTGGGTATAGGCAATGCCCTTATCTATCTGCATCGTACCTTTCATGCTGTTATAGAAAAAACCTTTAGAAAATACATCTCTAAAATCAAGTTTTAGCTTACGCACTAATGAATCAAGGCTCAGTAATGAAAATACCCGTGCGCCTCCATCACTCACCTCAGTTAAATGGCCTTCGCCTAAATCCCAACTAATTTCACCGTCTAAACTAGCAATGTCTAAGTTATAAGGCGCCGCTTGCCAATTTAGTTGATAATTTAGATTGGCGTTTGAGTCTTTAATGGTAGTGGTGATATCAAATTCATTAAATAAAGCGCCAATATCATCACTTTTAAGTTCACCGCTCATTGCTGTTAGGCCATTTTGCCACTGCCCTTTAGTACGTAATATATGATCGCCCTTATCAACTACTAGCTCAGAAATAAGCAGTTTTTTACCATCACCTAATAATGAGGCGCTGACTTTATCTAGCTGATAATGGCTGATCTTACAATCGGCACATTCAAACTCAATAGCAGGCAAATTTGTAAGCCATGCAAGTTGTTCAGGAGATGATTTTTCGCTTGGTTGCTCTGTTTCGGCCTCTAAAAAATTAAGCCTTAAATAGTCACTGTTTATTCGAATCGGCTGACTTGATTGCTCGCTGGGAATGAACACTTCTGCTCGTAATTCTTTAGCATTGAGCCTTAATTGCAAGTTATTATTTAAGGGCGATAAACGCATATCAAAATCATTAAACTGCATGCCACTCACATTAAAAGAGTTAATATTCGCAACAACCTCATACAAAGGCGGCATAATACCTGGCGATGCACTCTCTGGCTGCGCTTTAGCTGCATTAATAATTTGATCAATTAAATCAATCCAAGGTAATAACTCACTTTGCGCTAAGTTAATACTTACCGCTAAATCTTGCGCGTTAAGCCCTAAATCTTTGTTACCGATTATAAAGTGGGCGTTGTTAAACTGTGATTTAGCATTGTCTAGAATGGCATTAAAATACACTAGCTGATCAACGTTTGCGGTGATCAAGTTAGATATATCATCACCCTGAATAACTGCACTCAGTGGCCAAGCTTGCTCACTGCTTTTTTTATATGCTCCAGGCAAAGAACTACTTAAGCCAATAAGTGGCGATTCAACTTGGGCACGATAGTTAAACCCTTGCTCGGTAAAATTAAGCTCCAAAGCAATATCAACATCACTTTGCCCACTTAAGTAACCATCTAAAATGCCTTGCCCACGGTTTATAAGTGTTTGTGCATCAAGCTGAGCATTTATATTTATATTAGCGAGATAATCCTCTGCGTTTGCGTCACTATTGTAGTTAATAGTTAATGGCATACCCAGCCATGTAGCCGTTGCATTAGTGAGATTTATTTGTTGGTTATTAAAGCTAAGTTCGCCCTTTAAATGCTCAAGCGAAATACCAGGTGCAGAAATGTAGAGAGGTGAGTCGAGTAAATTAACCTTACCACTGACACTGGCTCCCCCCTCAAATTGTGAACCTATTAGTAATTCAATATTTGCACTTGCAAGCCCCTGTCCTTGCACAACATTAAAAATATCAGCCAATGGATTTGCTAAAGGCGTAGCGGCAAAAAAATCGTGCATTTTTTCAAGCTCTGCTTGCTTATTAATACTAACTACCAACGGCGCATCGCCCATTAAGTCATCAATACTCACATGTACACTGCTGCCAACATCAAGGTTTACCAGTTGGCCTTGCTGACTATATATATCCATTCGCTCATTAGCAAAATGCAGCTTTACATTGGCATTTGTGACTGCTGGCCAATCGGGATCGAATTGGTAGGTGGCATTATCTATTTGTGCTATTACATCAAACTGCCCTGAACCATCGTCAAATGGAAAGCCTGATAGTGGGCCAGAAAATAACACCTGAGTATTTGATACTTCGCCTGCTTTTATTGCGCCATTTAAATAACTAACTAAGTCAGGACTCATTAACGTTAAAGGAAAATAGTGACCAGCAATACTGGCATCTGGTGCAAACGCTTCAGCATATAAATCTAAGCGTGGCGTATCACCCAAACTCAGCTGCATTTGTGCGCTTAAAGTCACCTCATTGTTATCAAGCCAAAGATTATTACTGCTGATGTACCAATCGCCTGAGCGCTTTGCTAAATCTAGCTCAATATTTAATTGGTTATAATCAATATTATTACTAAAGCTAGCGCCTGTAATTAAATGGCTGTTCTCACCAAAAATCGCAATGCGACCATACTGCTGATTAACCAGCCCATTAACTCTTAAAGATTGAGCGGCAGGTACGGCGTTTTTTTCTTGCCAGCTAATTTCATCAGCATCAAACCATAATTGCCATTGCTTTGTATCGGCAAACTCAAAGTACGCAGCCTTTATTTGTCCGCTAGGTTGGCGTGCTAAAAAAGGGGCTAAATCGGTAAAATTAGTCAACTCAGCTAAATCACTCAATAGCGCTAAATCAAGTTGCTGTAGCCATACTTTATTTTTCTTACCCAATAAGGCTTCAAATTCAAGGCTTGGCCAAGTGGTTTCACCCGTACTAAATGCTAAGCCCGTGCTTTTTAATCGCCAGCTATTTTGCTCAGGGTATAAATGAAATCCCCCTTCACTTAGGCTTACATTTTGTGTTTGCTCATTGAGCTGCCAATTTACCGCGCTCGGTAACCACTGAACTTTTACGTCACTCACTAGGCCTTGCTCTAATCTAAGCCAAGCTTGTAAGTTTAAATCGCTATGTAGATGCTGCTTTTGAGTATTAATGTATTGCGCTAACCAGTTTGACACATCAACCTGATTAGCCTGCACATACAAATCACCCACCATTTGCTCTAAGGTTTCCCCCTTAAGCGCAATGCGCGCATCAAAATTCCCTACCGAAATACCCGGTAATGCTAGACTACCGCTACCAAGGTGTTGTTTATCTTGGTTTTGCCATACAATGTTTTCTAATAACAGTTTACGTTCTTTGTTATCTTCTAATACAAAGTTGATACTGGAGTTTTCTATTGCAAAATGACCTGTTTCACCTAAAAACAACCCTTCTATTAACTCTTTTTGTTCAAATGATACATCGTCTTGGTTGCCTACAAATAAATTCGCGACATTAACCTTGGTATGAAAACCATTGATCACAAAGTAATTCGACTTAAGTTGAAGGGACTTTAGGCTTTCCCAAAGGTTTAGCTCTAAACTGGTTTTCGCAATAGTTAAAGAAATAGGGGCGGTTTGGTTGTCTTTAAATGATAATTCTTCGAGCACTAAGGCTGGGCCATTACCTTGCCAACTTGCCGATATAGCGCCTATCGATAGGCTAATATCAAACTTGCTATCAAGATAATTTTCTATCTCGCCTTTATAGTCATTTGCGTAGGGTAAGGTGTATTTTAAAATAGAAACAATGACGGCCAGTAGCACCAAAATTACAGCACTTATTTGCCATAATTTGCGCACACAAAAGAAACAGGCCGCTTTAAATTTCATTACATCATTACCACATCAAACTGCTCTTGGCTGTATAAGCTCTCTGTTTGAATATTAACTTGCTTACCAATAAATAACTCTAACTCTGCAAGGTTATGATATTCGTCATTTAATAGCGCTTCACATACTGCAGGAGATGCATAAACTACAAACTTATCAGCTGCATAAGCGCGGTTAACACGTACTATCTCACGAAGGATTTCATAGCATACGGTCTCAACCGTTTTTTGAGAGCCTCGCCCTGAACATGCAGGACATACATCACACAGTATATGCTCTAAACTTTCGCGAGTTCGCTTGCGGGTCATTTCAACCAGTCCCAATGCTGATAAACCATTAATATTGGCTTTAGCACGATCTTTAGCGAGCGCAGACTCTAATGAGTGCATTACCCGGCGTTTGTGCTCATCGCTCACCATATCAATAAAGTCGATAATAATAATACCGCCCAAATTGCGCAGCCTTAGTTGACGAGCAATAGCTGAGGTTGCTTCAACATTGGTATTAAAAATAGTTTCTTCAAGGTTACGATGACCAACAAATGCACCGGTATTAACATCAACCGTGGTCATTGCTTCGGTTTGATCTATGATCAGGTATCCACCAGACTTTAAAGTCACCTTACGATGCAATGCCTTTTGAATTTCACTTTCTACATCAAATAAGTCAAAAATGGGTCGCTCGCCCGGGTAATACTCAAGTACTTGTGATAATAACGGCACAAATTCTTCAGTAAACAGCTTAAGCTCTTGATAGGTAAGCTTAGAGTCAACACGAATGCGCTCCATATCTTCGCCCACGTAATCACGTAATGTTCTAAAAGCCAGCGTAAGATCTTCATGCAGAATACTCGCTTTGCTGGTTTTACGGCGCTTAGAAACTATTTTATCCCACAGTTTTTTTAAAAATGCAGCATCGTGGCGAAGCTCTACTTCACTTGCGCCTTCTGCGGCAGTTCTAACAATAAAGCTGCCGTTTTCGTCGCCATATTCAGCAACAATTTTTTTAAGCCTAGCGCGTTCCTCTTCCGTTTCGATACGTTGACTCACACCAACATGCGTCGCATCTGGCATAAATACTAAATAGCGTGACGGTATAGTAATATCAGTGGTTAAGCGAGCACCTTTACTACCCAATGGATCTTTAACCACTTGCACCATAATGTACTGACCTTGGCGAACAAGCTCACGAATATCTTGGACTTTTTTAATTGGCTCGTCGTCAACACCTTCAACAATAGAGGCACTATTGACGATATCTGAAGCGTGCAAAAAGGCGGCTTTCTCTAAGCCTATATCAACAAAAGCGGCTTGCATTCCAGGTAGCACGCGACTTATTTTACCTAAGTAAATATTGCCTACTATGCCTAAATTACCAATACGCTCTAGCTGAATTTCTTGTAATACACCGTTTTCGATTAGGGCAACGCGACTTTCACTCGGCGTGACATTGATCAGTAGTTCTGTACTCATGCTACCCTCTTAAGAATGTATGTAATAATTGTTCTGTCTCATATAAAGGTAAGCCTACAACGGCAAAATAGCTACCCGAAATATGCGTTACAAAGCGTCCGCCTAACCCTTGGATACCATAACCACCGGCTTTATCTTGAGGCTCGCCCGTTTGCCAGTAAGCATCTATTTCTTCATCATTGAGTATTTTAAAAGTAACATCAGTACTGACAATACAACTCATTACTTTTTCTGGTGTGGCAAAAGCGATAGCAGTTAACACTTGGTGAGTATTTCCTGATAAACGTTTTAAGGTATGAGTAAAGTCGTCTTTATCTCGTGGCTTGCATAATGATTGATTATCCATCACTACCACGGTATCACTACCTAGAACAGGCCGATCGGTATATCCTTGTTTTACGCCCATTTGTGCCTTTAAACGCGCTAAACGTTCGACATAATCATATGGGAGTTCGTTAGCAAGCTGGCTTTCATCGGCATCAACACTAAATTGTGAAAACTCGATACCCAACTGGGTTAAAAGCTCTTTACGGCGGGGAGACGCGGAGGCTAAATATACTGCGCAAGTCATTATCTGATCCTAAAGTGTCTACGGTATTTTCTAAGTAATAAAAATACCCATATCCAACTCAACATACCTGTTAATACAGGCCATAAGTAATGTGGGCTAAAATAAACGCCAAGTAAAAAATGATTTAACCAAAACTGCATTAAATGATAAAGCGTTAAAAATAAGCCAATTAAAAGGCTTTGTTGCCACAATGAAAAATTGCGAATTTTTTGAAAGTTACTTGCCGTAACAAAAATACACACCGAGTAGGTTAATGAGTTTACACCTAAAGAAGAACCGGTCGCTAAATCAATCACTAATCCAACAACCCAAGCCGTACCTATGTTTAAGCGATGCGGTAAAGCCAAAGACCAGTACATAAGTACCAGCAGCACCCAGTCAGGGCGAAATGGTTCAAGTGAAAAGGGTAACGGCATCAAAGCCATTACCAATGCAAAGAAAATACTTAACGCAATTAATAGCATATGGCGATTAATCATCTCCCATCAACTCCTGCTGATTTAGCCATAACACGACTAATAATCGAATTCGGTCTAATTGAGCTATAGGTTCAGCAAATACTTGCGCAAAAGGTTGTCCTTCATCACGGGTTATTTCGGTGATCACCGCTACCGGATAGCCCTCAGGAAACGTACCACCAAGGCCAGAGGTAACCAACACATCGCCAATACGTACATCTAAACTATGCGGCACATGCGACAGTTTCAGTACGTTAATTTTACCAATACCTTCAACCACTGTTCGCACGTCATTACGTAAAATACGTACAGGCGTAGCATGGGTGGTATCGGTAATTAATAATACTCTTGAAGTGGTTGAGCCCACTTTAGTCAACTGCCCCACAAGTCCCATATCATCAATCACTGCTTGGCTTTCACTTAAACCATCGGTGGTTCCTCGATTTATCACCACTTGGTGGCTATAAGGATTTGAGTGAACAGAAAGTACTTGAGCAATAATTTTACGATTGGTGTGTTTTGAGGACGAGCCCATTAAGGCTCGTAATTTTTGATTTTCTTTTGCTAAGAATTCATATTGCTGAATTTGCTCGCTCTGCAATATTTGCTTTTTTTTCAGGGCTTCATTTTCAGTTTGTAACTGTTCGCGGGTGTGCAAGCTCTTAGCGCTAAAGCTAAATACTTCGTAAGGTAGATTGGCAACATAAATGAGCGGACTAACTAAGGTATTCAAACTGGTGCGAATATTCTCACCGCCCTTAGTGTATCTATCCCCAAGGATCAATACGATACTCAAAAGCACTGCGACAAAAAGTCGCAGTTGCAAAGAGATTGTTTTTTCAAACATTGATTTCATTAATCGTAACTAAAAACGTCACCACCGTGCACATCAATCATCTCAAGCGCTTTACCGCCGCCACGAGCAACACATGTAAGTGGATCATCAGCAACAACTACTGGAATGCCAGTTTCTTCCATGAGTAGGCGATCTAAATCTTTTAGTAATGCGCCACCGCCAGTTAACACCATGCCATGTGCTGAAATATCAGATGCCAGTTCAGGAGGTGATTGCTCAAGTGCAACCATGACAGCGCTTACAATCCCCATTAGCGGCTCTTGTAATGCTTCTAAAATTTCATGCGAGTTAAGTGTGAACGAACGAGGAACACCTTCTGCAAGGTTACGACCACGCACTTCTATTTCTACTGGATCGTCTGTTTTAAATGCAGAACCAATTTGGTGTTTAATATTCTCAGCTGTGGCTTCACCAATTAAACTACCAAAGTTACGACGTACATAATTAATAATGGCTTCATCAAACTTGTCGCCACCAATACGAACAGATGACGAATAAACAACACCATTGAGTGAGATAATAGCCACTTCGGTTGTACCGCCACCAATATCAACAACCATAGAGCCCGTTGCTTCAGATACTGGTAAGCCTGCACCAATTGCAGCAGCCATAGGCTCTTCAATTAAGTAAACTTCACGAGCACCTGCCCCCATCGCTGATTCGCGAATGGCACGCTTTTCAACCTGTGTAGCGCCACAAGGCACACAAATAAGTACACGTGGGCTTGGTCGCATAAAGTTATTGTTGTGCACTTGCTTAATAAAGTGCTGGAGCATTTTTTCGGTCACATAAAAATCAGCAATCACGCCATCTTTCATCGGACGAATAGCTTTAATATTACCAGGTGTACGCCCCAACATTTGCTTAGCTTCTGTACCTACAGATGCAACACTTTTAGGCCCACCAGCACGCTCTTGACGAATAGCAACAACTGAAGGTTCGTTTAATACAATCCCTTCTTCTTTTACATAAATTAGTGTGTTGGCTGTACCTAAATCGATCGATAGATCGTTTGAAAAAATACCACGGAGTTTTTTAAACATGAGGCTGGATGACCTTTGAAATTCGTTCTTATTTTAGTTGCGCTTACTTTAACATTCTCAATGTAATGAGCAATATAAAGCGCAGCCGTCTTTGTAATCATTAAAAAGAGGAAGCGTGTGCTTCCTCATTAAATATTATTGTTCGCTCATTAAGCGAAAGCCAATGTAATTAGCTCTAAAATCTGGCGCTAGGATTAAACGCGTTGAGGCACGAGCGAGGCTAGGAGCAAAGTTCCATGCGCCGCCACGAACCACAGTATTTTTTTTATTCTCTGTGCTACTAGTCCATTCCCATACATTGCCCACTGTATCGTATAAGCCAAATGCATTTGCAGAAAAAGACCCTACCGGAGCGGTGCGTTTGTTTGACCATTCGCTACCACACCAACCACAGTTTGCTAAGTTTTTACCAATTTCGTTACCCCAAGGGTACTCAGTATCTGTACCTGCACGCGCAGCATATTCCCACTCAACCTCAGTTGGCAGACGATACACTTGTGCTGTTTTATCAGAAAACCATTCTGCGTAAGCCGTAGCATCATTTTTTGTCAAACACACAGCTGGAAAATCATTTGTTTGCTCAAACCCTGGAGCTCGCCAATTTAAGCTCGCTTCCCAAACGGGTTCTCCATTTAGATAATAAGCACAGCCTTTGCCTTTTTCAGCTTCAGTCTTGTATTGTGTCTCGTTTACAAACTTCTCAAATGCGCCAACAGTGACTTCTTTACTTTGCATGACAAAAGATTCACTAATCGTTTTTTCAACAACAGGACGCTCGTTTTCCAGTCCATTGCCGTTAATATCGCCCATTTTAAATGTGCCAACAGGGATTATTACGGCTGACGAATCCACTGTTGGTGGCTGCGTATCAACTTCCATTCCCTTAGGACAATCTGCTTGTATTATTTGCTCTCGCTTTTTAGTCGGTGCAGCAATCGACTCTGACTTTTTTTCTAACTTAGCAAAAAGCGTGCGTGTCTTTTTTAAGTCAATACGTGCTTTATAAGGGATGTAGCCCTCTTTGCGTATTTCTAATTTATGCAAACCACGCGGTAATCTTGTTACTAAGCGAGTTGAACCTACACTAATGTCGTTAATAAAAACTTCATCACCATGTACGTTAGAACGCAAAGTTAACTGAATTAACTGATCTTTCTTTTGTTCAGCGACCACTTTAGGCTTTTTATTAACTATTTTAGCGACCGCTTTATTATCCGTATTATCGCTGAATGTTAACTGACTATCAGAAAAAGTAGTGCTATAAGCTGGCTGATAAGTATTTGTCAGCGGGGTACCATACTCTGAACAAAAACTATTATTTACACTTAATAAGTGACATAAACGACTACTGTTTACATCTCCACGCATAGTAACGCTTAAATTGACGTTGTAATCACCTTGGCCGCTAAATGCGCTCTTAATGACGTGACTACTTAAAATCTGTACTTGTGCCCCTGACATGTCTCGCTTAGGTTCAACAAGACGTTTTTCTGTAAGGTTTTCAAAAATTTGATCTAAAAAGCGATTAGTGGCTTTTTTCAGCCCCATCTGCTGGCCGCGTTGTTCACATGCAGCGAGTGTTTCAGTACGCTTACAATTAAGGGTATGATCGACCTCGAGTGTTCCCTCGCGGGTAAACTCATTGCGCAGTCGCTCTACACGCGCAGTAGTGTATTGCACTTTTAAACTTTCGATGGTGTTCTGAAGTGCATGTTTATCAGCGCGAATTTGCTCAATATCTTTTAGATGGGATGCAATTGCCGCCAATTGCATAGAAATATCATTTTTATTTTGTTCTTGATCAACAACGGCTTTTTGATAACGCGATTGTGCAGAAGTGATATCAAGCGACGGGTTATCAATTAAGCGTCGGTACATATCATTCATCGCATCTAACGCTTGATTTTTTTCTTTATCAAGTTGTGTTGAACGCGCTCTTAGCAGTTCAAGTTGGGTTTGAAGCTGATTTTCTTCTTGTAAATATTTATCGAGCATCGTTGTTGAACGAGTGTATTCTGTTTGTTTCGTATTAATCTCTGATTCAATTCTGTTTACAGTAGTTGTATCTTGTGCAAATACTGTGCTGGCAAAAAAGCTAGCAGAAATTAACAGAGATAAAGGAGCAATTCGCATATATTCCAGTCCCAAAAAAGCGGCAATTATTTGGTTATTATTATTTTTTATAATAAAACCTTATGCTATGTACTTGAAGCACAAAACACAAGCTTTGTTCATTTATTATCTCAGTTTACAACTATTATCCCGTTTCATGCCAGTAAATAACCGTTTCATTTGTACTAAATAGCTAATTTATTTAACAACATCGATATTTATCTGCCATTTACGCCCAAAAGATACCAATTTAGCGGCGTATTCATATTTTTTAGTTTGCTTAAGTAATAAAATTTGAGTCAAAATAACGTTATTCCGCAGCACATTCACCGTGTAACTAATAAAAAAGAGTGATAATGCCAATACCATTCAATATTAATGAACATAGTTATTTACAACCAATTAGTAACAAATTGCTAGCAGAAAAAAACATTACGTTAAACATTAAGCGTGATGATTTATTGCACCCTGTTATTAGTGGTAATAAATGGCGTAAGCTCAAATACAATTTAGCTCGCATGCAACAACAAGGCAAAACAGAGTTACTGACCTTTGGTGGCGCTTTTTCGAATCATATTCACGCGTGTGCAGCCGCAGGAAAAGAATTTAACCTAGTAACTCACGCAATTGTGCGCGGACCTGATCTTGACCTCAATAATCCAACGTTAAAATTTGCAAAGCAATGTGGCATGCAATTACATGCAGTTAATCGATTAGAATACCGACAACGAAATGATAAAGCATACTTATCGGCATTACAGGCTCGATTTCCCAATGCGTATATTTTGCCTGAAGGAGGCACTAACGAATTTGCTTTAGAGGGGTGTAAAGAACTTGCCCAAAGTTTACCAGAGCACGACTACTTAATCTGTCCTACTGGCAGTGGTGGAACCTTGGCGGGCTTAATAGAGGGCAGCTCAAATAAAAGCACCCTACTAGGTATTGCCGTTTTAAAACAAGCCGACTACCTGAGAGACGAAATACGAGCCCTTAGCCCTAGAGCTAAATCACAAAATAATTGGCAATTACTTACACAGTTTCATGATGGCGGTTATGGTCGTTTTACCTCTGAACTGTGGCAGTTTTGCCAGTATATGTTGCAACAATATCAGTTACCACTAGAGCCTATTTACAGCGGTAAAATGATGTATGCACTTTGGCAGCTCATTAACAACGACTACTTTCCCTCTGGCAGCAAAATTATTGCAATTCATACAGGTGGGCTGCAAGGTTTAGACGGGCTAAAATATCGTGGACTTGTTTAATTAGCTAATGAAATGCAACTTGAGTGAAGTCGGGTAATAATCCAGAAAAATACCCCCCTTGTGCAGTACTAACACCTATCGCTTTTAAAAATTGCAGTTCCTGATACGTTTCTACACTTGAGGCCACCACTGGCAGACTCAATAATTTGCCAATATGCACAATTCCCCTGACAGATTTTTGCTGGAAATAATTATGATCTATTCCATGAACAAGTTCATAGGCCAAATTAAGCCCCACTATTTGCTTATTATGGGTGAAGTTAAATATACTTTTACTACTTCTGACCTCATCTATAACGATATTAAAGTTGAGCGCTGTTATGGCCGAAAAAGCAGCCTGCAATCGATCTTGGTTATTTAAGAAATCAGCCTCATTTATCAAAAACTGTAACGTATGCACGCTTTTCAATTCACTCATATGTTTACTTAGCCAACCCCAAAACTCACTATTAAACCAACTTTTAGGATGCAATTTAATACTAATAACAGACGGTGACTTTTCTATTAACAGCAGTTTTTTAACTTGCATAACAACTGCTTGGTCTAGTAATAGCGCCTCATCCTCATTGTAAAACTGACTTATATAATCTTGATTAAATAGTTGTTTATTTGTCTTATCGCTACTTTTAATTAAAACATGATGTTTAATAATAATGCCACTATCCAACTCGTATACAGGTTGAAATAAAATCGCTAATTTTTGCTTTTCAATTCCCTGCTTGACCAAGTTTTCATCAGCCACCTTAAGGTGACTGCAATTGAGTGCCAATTGATGATAATGCTTCACTCTACTTTGCATTGATAGTGTGAGTGACGATCTGGCAAGCTGATACACCATCACCTGATCAGCATTCGAGTAGTAAGTACACACACCTAACTTTATACTCTCGTCAGCCACTCTAGGGGCTAAAATATAGGCTGCGTTAAGCATGCATTGATGTAAATGTTTAGCACAATTTGCTTTCTCAATCGCACTAACCCCTTTGAGAGTAAAAGCAAAATTACCCGCTGTTAATAACTTAACGGATATTACAGCCGTATTGGTAAAATCTTTTGCTAGTAATACTTTAAGAGTCGCTTGTAAGTCCGTATTTATATCAAAATGACATTCGCATTGAATGAGTGCAAATATATTATAGCCAATTGTTTTCTGCTCCTTGGCTGCTGTCTTTAATACCGATAGTGAAGGCATTGTTTTAGGCGTATAACACACTTTTTTATAGCCATCGCTTTGGTTACGCTTTAATACCATTGAGTTATTTACTCTCGTTTTGAGTAATATAGCGCGCCTAACAGCAAAAATTATGACCAAAATAAACACATTCATTATTATAAATAGGTCACTGTAGGCATACCAAAGAGGCCATGAATATAACAAAACCCCTTTTGAATTAGAGCTGAAGTATTGCTTTTGCTGCTTAACATAAACAGAAACTTTATCTGGAGCTAGGGTAAAAGGTGTATTTGTTAAAAGTTGTTGCTTATTCACTAGTGGCTGCTGTAATTGCTTAGCGAGTTCTATACCTGTTTGCTTATTTTGATATTGTAAAACTAAATTTAAACCACTATTAAAAATAACAAATAGCATAAAACACAGAGCGTAAAATAAGGCACTAGCGTAATTAGTAAACTGAGACTGACTGGCTTTCATAACTTACCCGCTCATTAAATAAGTTATTAAAGTGTTGTCTACTATTTGCAATTGCACAAGCCAACCGTAAAAGTTTAGTAGCTGTTTTATTATTAATACTTAATGTTTATAAACATTATATTTAGTCATAAGTAATCGCTGCACCTTATTGGCACAGGTGGGAGGTTTGTTACAAATTAAACAGATTGACGTTGCTATGCTTTGTAAACCTTAAAACAATGTATAAATTTCTAATGAGAGTTATTCACTCATATAAAGATAAGCGAAAGTATGGTAACTAGCCTCAATAAAAAAGCCCTGATTACTCAGGGCTTTTTTTTAAAACTTTTTAAACTAAAAAGTTGGAAGTTAGAACGGAATATCGTCATCAAAGTCGATTGTTGGTTCCATAGGGTTTGATGCGCCACCTTGCGGTGCATTTTGCGGCTTAGGAGCAAACCCGCCTTGCTGTTGTGGTGCATTATTTTGCTGAGGTGCAAAGCCACCTTGTTGCTGTGGTTGGTACTGGTTATTTTGTTGTGGAGCCGGCTGCTGGGCAGGTGCAGATTGTTGCTGTGGAGCATAACTGCCTTGCTGACTATTCTGGCCTTGGTTATTTTGACCATAGCTACCGCTTTGCTGTCCGCCTTGGTTACCTTGATAACCGCCACTTTGTTGACCACCTTGGTTACCTTGATAGCCACCGCTTTGTTGGTCGCCACCGCGTGCACCTAACATTTGCATTTGACCTGTAAAACCATCAACAACAATTTCTGTGGTGTATTTTTCTTGGCCCTGTTGGTCAGTCCATTTACGAGTTTGAAGCTTACCTTCTACGTAAATTTGTGAACCCTTGCGGCAGTATTCGCCTACAATTTCAGCTAATTTGCCAAAAAATACCACACGGTGCCACTCAGTTTTATCAACCATTTGGCCAGTGTTTTTATCTTTATAGCTGTCTGAAGTTGCTAAGGTAATATTTGCTACACCATTACCATTAGGCATGTAACGAACTTCAGGATCTTGCCCTAAATTACCAACCAAAATTACTTTGTTCACACCGCGTGCCATGGAACCATCTCCTATAAACGTTAGATTAAACCAGCCACTCTTCGGGCTTGGTCTAGGTCAAATTCTTTATCATTAATCTTTAAGTAGCTTCGACTTTCATCGCGAACTACGGTTGCTTCTATTACACCGGGTAAAGCAACTAACTGAGAAGCTAGTGTTTGTGCCTGCTCTTCAGAATCTAATTGGGTCATTAAACTAATAACTTTGCTTTTCGGTGGGACTTGCATTTTCCACGCAATAATAAGCCATATTACCCCAACAAGTGCCGCCGCCGCAAACACAGCTTGCGTACTGGTGGTTTGTGCTACATACCCACCCAACATACCGCCTAAAAAAGCACCTAAGAACTGGCTAGATGAATACCCACCCATAGCGGAGCCCTTTTGGCTTGCAGGCGCAATACGAGACACAAGAGCCGGCATAGTGGCTTCTAAAAAGTTAAAAGCAACAAAATATAACAGCATACAAACCGCAATGCCAACAACGCTATTGGCCCATATCGACATACTTAACATACTGACTATTAAGACCATCACTGAACCAATAAAGGCTTGTTTTTCTTTCTCTTTTTTAATTGCCACTATCATTACCGGCACCATCAAAAAAAACGCTAAAAATAAAACCGGGATATAAAGCTGCCAATGGTTTTCAGCCACAAGTCCATCTTTAATTAGTTGACTTGGCAATACTACAAAAATAGTCGTCAATGTTAAATGCAGCAATAATACACCTGCATTTAGACGCGCAAGCTGCGGATGTTTAATTAGCTTTTTAATGTCACTAAAGCTGGCAAGTGTATCGCCTTTAGGGGCTTTATTTATTGCACTAGGCACCAGCATAGTGACAATAAAAATTCCTAATACAGCCAGTATAGCAGTTAACCAAAACACTCCGGCTATACCCCATGAAGCTGCCACAATTGGCCCAAGTAGCATAGCGAAGGCGAAGCTCATACCTATGCTCATGCCAATCACTGCCATGACTTTTGGTCGTTGTTCGTCACGGCTTAAGTCTGATGCAAACGCTAAAAGTGCGCTGGCGATAGCACCCATACCTTGTAAGGCACGTCCTACCGTCACCATTTGTATAGACTCGGCCAAAGCAGCAATCACTGAGCCTAAAGCAAATACAAGTAAACCACCTACAATCACTTTTTTACGGCCAATTTTATCGGATAGTCTTCCCATTGGGATTTGTAATACGGCCTGCGTTAAACCATACGCACCAATTGCAAAACCTATCCATATAGGTGAAAAGCCTTCAAGCGATTGACCATAAATAGCTAAAACAGGCATCAGCATAAACAAGCCAAGCATTCTAAATGCAAACACACTCGCTAACGATACGGCGGCGCGTTTCTCTCGTGAATTAAGTGAAGATGCGGTCATTATTTGCGTGATCTTACTGTGTGAAAAAATTAGGCAAGGATTCTATCACAAGCTTGGCAATAATTAATCGTCTATAACTAAGGATTTTTTCAATGATCAAGGATTAATATTGCAGCGTATTATGCGATACTGAACAAATAATTTTGGCAATAAACGAGATAGCATGGAAAACATTGAAGTCCGAGGCGCCCGCACGCACAATTTAAAAGACATCAGCCTAACCATCCCACGTGATAAACTAATTGTTATCACTGGCTTATCTGGTTCAGGAAAGTCATCACTTGCATTTGATACGCTATATGCAGAAGGGCAACGCCGGTATGTTGAATCACTCTCTGCTTATGCAAGGCAGTTTTTGTCATTAATGGAAAAACCTGACGTAGATCATATTGAAGGCCTTTCCCCTGCTATTTCCATTGAACAAAAATCAACCTCGCATAATCCCCGTTCAACCGTGGGAACCATTACTGAAATCTACGATTACCTGCGTTTAATGTTTGCACGGGTTGGCGAACCTCGCTGTCCCACTCATGATCTTCCTTTAGCAGCGCAAACAATTAGTCAAATGGTCGATACCGCATTAGCGCTGCCTGAAGGCACTAAGTTAATGCTACTTGCTCCTGTTGTTAAAGACCGTAAAGGTGAGCATGTAAAACTATTAGAACAGCTTGCCAGTCAAGGTTACATTCGCGCTCGTATAGATGGTGAAGTATGCGACTTATCCGATCCACCACCGCTAGATTTACATAAAAAGCATACTATTGAAGTCGTGGTGGATCGCTTTAAAGTCAAAGACGGCCAGCAACAACGTCTTGCGGAATCATTCGAAACGGCACTTGAAATGTCAGGCGGCGTTGCCAACATTGCTTTTATGGACGATAGCAGTGCTGAAGAAATGCTGTTTTCAGCAAATTTTGCCTGTCCAACCTGTGGCTATGCGATGACCGAACTTGAACCGCGTTTATTTTCGTTCAATAACCCTGCAGGGGCTTGTCAAAGCTGTGATGGTTTAGGCGTAAGACAATACTTTGACCCTAATCGCGTGGTTCATAACCCTGAAATAAGTTTAGCTGGCGGTGCAATTAAAGGCTGGGATAAACGCAGCTTTTACTATTATCAAATGTTACAAGCGGTTGCACAGCATTACGAGTTTGATTTAGATGTTCCTTATCAAGAGCTTGCAAAAGAACATAAAAAAATTATTTTAGATGGCTCTGGTGATACTAAAATTGCATTTAATTACCGTAATGACCGCGGTGATTTAATTACACGTAATCATGTATTTGAAGGCGTGTTAAACAATATGAACCGCCGCTACCGTGAAACTGAATCAAACTCAGTGCGTGAAGAACTAGCCAAATATCAAACCAGCCAAGCATGCCCTAGTTGTAAAGGCTCACGTTTGCGCCAAGAAGCACGCAATGTATTTATTGGTCAAACTAACTTGCCAACCATTACGCATATGAGTATTGGTGAGGCGATGAGCTTTTTTGAAGGTTTGCATTTAACTGGGCAAAAAGGCCAAATCGCCGAAAAAATTCTAAAAGAAATTCGCGACCGGTTATCGTTCTTAATAAATGTAGGCCTAAATTACTTATCACTTGAGCGCAGCGCCGACACACTTTCAGGCGGTGAGGCACAGCGTATTCGTTTAGCGAGTCAAATTGGTGCTGGGTTAGTGGGTGTTATGTATGTACTGGATGAACCTTCAATTGGTTTGCACCAACGTGATAACGACCGTTTATTGAAAACCTTAGTTCATTTACGCGATTTGGGTAACACCGTTATTGTTGTAGAACACGATGAAGACGCTATTCGCGCCGCTGATCATATTATTGATATTGGTCCAGGTGCTGGCGTACATGGCGGCCATGTTATTGCTCAAGGTACACGCGATGATATTTTAGCAAGCAAAGACTCGGTTACCGGCCAGTTTTTATCGGGCGTGCGTAAAATAGAAGTACCTAAAGAGCGCCATGCTACTAACGATAAATGGTTAGAGCTGTTTGGTGCTACTGGTAATAACTTAAAAAATGTTGATTTAAAAATACCTTTTGGCTTAATGACCTGTATTACCGGTGTATCTGGCTCGGGTAAATCAACGCTCATTAACGATACCTTATTTAAACTTGCTCACACAGAACTCAACGGCGCAACTACTGCAGAAGCAGCTCCTTATGGGTCAATTGCAGGACTTGAGCACTTTGATAAAGTAATTGATATTGACCAAAGTCCTATTGGCCGCACACCGCGTTCAAACCCTGCCACTTATACTGGTATTTTCACTGGTATTCGTGAGCTGTTTGCGGGTACTCAAGAAGCCCGTTCACGTGGTTACAAAGTGGGTCGCTTTAGCTTTAATGTTAAAGGTGGCCGTTGTGAAGCGTGCCAAGGTGATGGCGTTATTAAAGTAGAAATGCACTTCTTACCAGACGTATATGTACCGTGTGATGTGTGTAAGGGTAAACGTTATAATCGCGAAACCTTAGAAGTACAATATAAAGGCAAAAACATCAACCAAGTGCTCGACATGACCGTTGAAGATGCCCATGACTACTTTGATAAAATACCGGCTATTGCACGTAAACTTAAAACCCTAATGGATGTTGGACTTTCTTATATCCGTTTAGGTCAAGCCGCTACAACACTTTCGGGTGGTGAAGCACAGCGAATTAAGTTAGCACGTGAGCTTTCTAAGCGTGATACTGGAAAAACCTTGTACATTCTTGATGAGCCAACCACGGGGCTTCATTTTGCTGATATTGAACAGTTATTAGTGGTGCTTCATCGCCTACGCGATCATGGCAATACCATTGTAGTGATTGAGCACAACTTAGATGTAATCAAAACAGCCGACTGGATCGTTGATTTAGGCCCTGAAGGTGGTGCTGGCGGCGGTGAAATACTGATTGCAGGCACACCAGAAGAAGTGGCGGAATGTCAGCGCTCACATACTGGGCACTACTTAAAACCGCTATTAAATAAATAGCAGTAATACACTTTGAGGAAAGCCGGTGTTAAGGTATTTAAAAGTTGCAAAATGGCGTGCTAATAAACAGTTTAAGCAACAGCAAAAAAGCTGGCAACCACACCAAATTAAACTGCTGAGTCATATAAAAAGCATATGGTTTAACCTTAACACCGCGCAAAAGCTTTACCTTCTTGCACTTATAAGTTTAGCTATTTTTAAGTTAACCTGGTTGTGCGCCAGCATCACCATTGTTGCACTAATCGTAGAGTTTTGGCCCAAGTTTAATCAGCTCTGGAATTCACTCGCTGGCAAAGCACTTATTTTGGTATTTTATGCCAGTATTGCTAACTTTGTTCTAGCAGGTGCAAGCGGTATAGTGAATGAAGTAACGCAAGTATCAGCTAATCATTTTAACTACACCCACAACTTTGCCACTTTATTATATTTACCGCCTTGGACACTGGGGATAACCCTAGCAACCTTACTCGGCTTACAGCTTATTTTGCCATTTTACATCATCGTTTTACTGCTTATAAAACCCTTTGGCTCTGATCGTATTAAATTTATCAGTCAAAGCTATTCGCCGCTTCTCACTGCATTTACGCGCTTTTTTTTAGCTACTGTGGTGTTTGTAAGTTTAATCGCGTTCATTGATGACAAACCGCCTGAAAAAGTATTAAACGACATCGTAAAGAATTTTGAAAATAGTAAGTCTATTGCGAATAAGTCACCCGCAGAACAGGAACAAGCAATAGAAGAGTTAAGTGAACAGATAGAAAAAAAACTTCCCTCTTCAGACAATGACAAAACTCAGACAAAAACATTTGGTATTCGCTTAGAAGGCGAAGACGATAATACCCAGACAGTTAAGCAGTTTTTAGATACTAAAGGCTACTTTGAGCGCAGTAAACGCTTAATTGCTATGTTTGCCTATAGTTATGAAGCAGATAGCTACTCTCGCTGTAAAAAGTCAAAAGAGAGTAAGTCAATTGAGCTCAATGATTACGAAATTGTTGAAATAACGCCTGATCAAAGTATGCCTTATGGCTATCAATTTATAGTTAGAGCCTGTGAATCTGCCGGTATTTCAGCTATGAAACATTAAAATACAAAAAAACAGGCTTATAGGCGTGGAATAAACCCAACCGCATCATAAACTGCTTTTAATGTTTTCTCAGCACGGGCACTGGCTCTCTCTGCATAATGAATAGCGCTATTCGCCCCAACTAATTTGTACTATTTGCATATCTTTATACTTAGATCCCGTAAATAATATTTCATTGCTTTCGTTTACCTCAAAACCAATAGGTCGAAAGTCCACGTGTGTATCTTGTATGGTTTGATCTTGTAAATTTAGTCTAGCGATTCTTGAAATAGAATCTGAATAATAGAAATAGTCTTTACTGATCCCATATGCAACTGACTTTTTGGCATTTTTAGGTAATTCCCAGCTTTGCCTATCGGATAAGCGAATTAACTGATTATCATTGGTTACGTAGCCGTTACCTTTACTATCTGAAATGAGTTTATTCGCTTTTATTCCTTCTATTACATGAGTATCACGAGTTAGTAAATTAAACTCTGCCAATATATTTTTTGTACCAAGGCGCTTAATATAAATAATGCTTTCGTTATTTTTTGACCAAATATAGCTTACTATTTCATGTTTATTAAATTCTTCTAATGGATAAATTTTTTGAGTGTTTACGTCATAAAATAAAAAGCTTTTATTTTTTATGAACATTATGCGCTGCTTATTGGGAGAAGCTCTGAGCATTCCTAATGCAAAAGTCGAAGGGGCATCATCATAATTAAAAAAGCTGAGTTGCTTTGTAAAACCATTTTGAGAGAGCCATAATTGACTGCTGCCAGAACGCTCAGATACAAAAACATGCGCAGGCCCTTCTTTATTAACTATTTCAATAATGTTGTAGTCGTCTTTATCACTTTTATAGAGCGTTTCATATTTAGGTGTATCGCCAAAAGGATCTGTTACTTTAATTAGCGAGTATGATTGGGTTTTATTCTCTGAATAAAAAAGACTATTGGCAGAGTGCACTGCTATATAATAAGGAGTTATATTTGGGGTTACTGTTAGTGTATTTTTAACAGTGCTTTTTTCTTCAAATATAATGGTTGAAAGCTGTGTTCCTTCAAATACTATTATGCCTTTATCGTCTGCAAGCCAGTCAAACGCGAAGCTAATTATACTTTTCTTTGCTTTAAATAAGCGCTTGGTTTCGTGGGTTTCAAAGTCGTAACTAAATACAGAAAAAGGCTTACCCTTTTGACTAAGTATATACGCTATTTTATTACCAGATTGAGATAAACGCGGCATGATCGCGCCGTACATTACACCTGGCGGTGGGATCACTATAAACTCTTTTTTAAGTTCTAAATCAAATTTATATAAGCCTGAACCATCATGCTCATTTTTATATTCGGTGTAATAAATATGCTCACCACTTTCGTCTACTTGCGCATAACCTGTGTATCTAAAGTCACACTTTTTAATAGAGGTAGCCTCCCCTATAACAGGAAACTGGCTTAGATCAACGAGTACCATTTCACACTTTTGTTGTTTTAAATTGGTAGCTTGTAATAACACTGAGTGCTGATTTAATTGCCACGATAAAATAGATACCTGAAAGCCAGGGTAGGTAATTTCAACTTCCCTTTGATCAGATAGTCGCTTTACAAATGCATGCATTACGTCATTTTCAGGTTCTATATTGGTGTAAGCTAAATATTGTTTATCTGAGGATAATTCAGGGTGAACTTCACTACCTATATTCCACGTGCTTGCTACCTTATTAACCGTGATCTGTTTAATCTTTTCGCTAGAAGGTGCATTAATAAAAAACAACCCTAACCATACTAAAAAGCACAGACAAATAATGACGACTAAAGAATAGATCAAAAACTTTTTACTATTCGTTCTTTGAACCGGTTGAGAAGTAGTTGCAGTCACTACCTCTTCATTTTTGGCAAAAAAATCCGGTGAGTCAGGCAAAAAGTTTGCAGGCTCTTCAAAAACGCTTGTTTGCGTTAAACGCTCTGGTATTACGGTTAGACTGTAACCTTTACGGTAATGAGTTTTTAAAAGCGGTGCTTTTTCAGTTGGGTGGGCAAGCTGCTTTCTTAACTCTGAGATTGCACGGTTAATCGCATTATCATCAACAAAGCTCTGTTGCCACACACTTTCAATAAGCTCTTGTCGAGAAACAATGTGTTGAGGCTTATTTATAAAGTGCAGTAATAGCTTTACTAAAAGTGGGTCTAATTCCCTTTCCATATTGTTTGAAGTAATCACACAGCGATTACTAATAAATTGCCAAGGTCCGATTTGATAATTCATAGTTTTACATATTTTTATTTTTCAACAACCCTACCACAGGTACACTTTTTAATATAGCTAGGTTAATTTAAAACCTTATATTCACAGATAAGGTTTGTGACTAACTATCTAATTTAAAACAACAAAAAAAATAAAAACCTTATAAATAAATCACTCACAACTAGATAAGCGACTCTAGATAAATTTAGCGATATTCTTTAAAACGTCATCAACAAGCAGCTTACTAAACACGACTTTTTAATAGTAATTAAGCTGACTTTTAAACATAAAAAAGGTTTCATTATGAATAACGCAACTAAAAAAGTATTACCCGTAATTTTATTAGCAACAGTATTTAGTACAGCCTCTGCAGTCGCTACAGAAAGTAAAAACAACACGCTACTAACCAATTCAGATCAATGTGCAGCGGGTGAAATAGTCATCAATAGTAATCAAATAATTTATGCTACCAACACTGACTCACTCATCAAGCATGAAGTAAACACTGAAACATTATTTACTAGTATAGAGAACCAAATTGCAACCGACTTTGAATCGTCCATCAACAAGATGAACTCAAAAATTGATAGTAACCTTTCAAAAATAACGTCGTCACTAACAACTTATATAAGCACTATTTTAACCAATCAATAATAAATAAAATTACATTAAGGAAGTGTTATGAATACATTTACTAAAAAAGTTCTTTCAGCAACCGTATTATTGAGCGGCTGCTTATTAGCAACGACTGTACAAGCACAAAGTTCAGTGTGGCAAGTGAGTAAAGGAAATGACTCATTATTTATTGGCGGCACAGTACACATTTTACCTAAGTCAGAGATGCCTCTACCAGTGGAGTTTAGCCACGCCTATAAACAAGCAGATACGATTGTATTAGAAACACCAATACCTGATCCTAGCGATGCACAAGCACAAATGAAAATGTTGAGCGCACTATCTTATGAAAATAATGAAACATTGAGCCAAAAGCTAACTCCAGAGGTAAAGTTAGCATTAGAAAAAAAGCTGGCTGAATTTGGTGCAAACCTAACTAAATTAGATAACTTTCGTCCTGCAATGGTTAGTATTGTGCTGATGTCGATGGAGCTGCAAAAACAAAATTTAATGGGTGAAGGCGTTGACGCTTACTTTACTAAAAAAGCGACATTAGATAATAAGGAACAACAATACTTAGAGACTATGGCGTTTCAGTTAGAGTTATTTAAGACTATGGGTGAAGGTAGCGAAAATGACTTTATCAAAAATAATTTAGCTGAGTTTGATAATTACGGTGTGATGTTTAAAAAATTACTCTCAGCTTGGCGTAAAGGTGATACGCAATCGCTCTACACAGTAGCACTTGAAACGATGCAAAAAAATGATCCTGCAACTTATAAACAATTAATGACTGATAGAAACAATAACTGGCTAGTTAAAGTAGAGCAAATGTTTAATAACGATAAAAGTGAATTTGTTCTCGTGGGAGCAGGCCACCTAGCCGGAGAAGGTAGCTTACTGACATTACTTGAAAATAAAGGCTACCAAGTATCTTTAGTTGATATTAACAATACAACTTTCAAAACAACCGTTAAGGCCGAGTAATGGATAAAACAGACAAGCAAGCATTGTTACTTTTGTCTATATTTAGCTTTTTAATGTTAATCAGCGTAATATAAAAATGCCGCTAAATTAGCGGCATTTTTATATCTGCAAAAAAACAGGCTTATGGGCGTGGAATAAACCCAACCGCATCATAAACTGCTTTTAATGTTTTCTCAGCACGGGCACTGGCTTTCTCTGCACCCATTTTCATAATGTCATTTAATAACGTTTGGTCTTCACGTATTTCTTTAAAACGAGCCTGAATTGGCTCTATCATGCTGACAACAGCTGCTGCGGTGTCTTTTTTCAAGTGACCATACATTTTATCTTCGTATTCAGGGACTAGCTCTTCAATTGAACGCTTAGTCGCAACACTTAATAAGGTAAGTAAGTTAGAAACACCTGGCTTTTCACTACGATCAAAATAAATGCGTGCTTGTTCGTCTGAGTCGGTAACCGCTTTTTTAAGCTTTTTCTCAATCTTTTTCGGCTCGTCTAACATCATAATAAAACCATTTGGGTTTTCATCAGATTTAGACATTTTCTTCAGCGGATCTTGCAAGCTCATAACTCGCGCACCAAACTCAGGAATATAAGGTTCTGGCAGCGTAAAAATGTCGCCATATACATTATTAAAACGATTCGCAATATCACGAGTTAACTCTAGGTGCTGCTTTTGATCTTCGCCAACTGGTACTTTATCAGCTTGGTATAATAAAATGTCAGCTGCTTGCAAAGCTGGATAAGCAAATAAACCCACATTAATATTATTTGCATGCGTTGCCGACTTATCTTTAAACTGGGTCATGCGATTAAGCTCACCCATTTGCGCATAACAGTTTAATACCCAACCAAGTTGTGCATGTTCTGGCACTTGAGATTGAACAAATAATGCCGCTTTTTCTGGGTTAATGCCACACGCCGTATATAAAGCAACACCATCTAAAACGCGAGCACGTAATAACTCAGGGTCTTGGCGTACAGTAATTGCATGTAAGTCGGCAAGCATAAAGTAGCTATCATATTCTTCCTGTAGCTTAACCCACTGGTTAATAGCGCCAACATAGTTGCCTATTGTCATACCACCGGTTGGCTGCATGCCACTTAATACTACTGGTTTACTCATGATTTTCCTTTATTTTTACTTAATTTGAAATGCTTAACGCTGCGTTAGTGTCGGTATTATAGCTAAGAAGTTATCGCATAGGTACTGTGGATTATAATCCCCTAGCTGCTCTCCTTGATGATACCCATAAGTAAGGGCTATCACATCAATATTAGCAGCTTGTGCTGCCAGTATGTCACTCTTTGAATCACCGATCATAATGGCTTTATCTGGCGAAATATTCAATGCATTACAAGCAAATAAGAGTGGCTCAGGTGACGGTTTTTTTGCCATGTCGTCACCGCAAACAATTACTTCAAAATGACTGCGAATAGCCAGTTTATCTAAAAGTAGTTCAGTAAAGCGGCGTGCTTTATTGGTAATAAGTGCTTTGGGCATACCACTAAGGGCTGCGAGTCCAGTTTCAACATGCTGATATAATACGCTGTATTCACCAACCTGCTCACTGTAATGTTGATAAAACAGGTTGATAGCTCGTTCGCTTAAAGCCTCATCGAGGTGCTCACTAATTTGCATATCACCGCATAGAGCTCGCTTTACTAACACCTCTATGCCATTACCTACCCAGCTTTCAACTAATCGCTGACTAACTATGGGAAACGCTAAATCACTTAGCGTAAGATTTAAGGCCATATATAAGTCATACACGCTATCAACTAGCGTGCCGTCTAAGTCAAATAGTGCAGCATCATATTTCATTATTTAATACTTTCTAATTGTTGGCGCATTTCATCAATTACGCTTTTATAGTTAGGCTGATTAAAAATAGCAGAGCCTGCAACAAACATGTCAGCCCCCGCTTCAGCCGCTGCAGCTATGTTATCTACTTTAATACCGCCATCAACTTCTAAACGAATATCACGCCCTGAATCAATAATGTGTTGCTTTGCCTCTCGCAGTTTTTCCAGTGTTTGTGGAATAAAACTTTGCCCACCAAACCCAGGATTTACTGACATTAATAAGATCACATCTACTTTATCCATAACGTGATCGAGGTAACTTAAACTTGTTGCAGGGTTGAACACTAAGCCAGCCTGACAGCCTTGATCTTTTATCAATTGCAAAGTACGGTCAATATGCTCACTGGCTTCTGGATGAAAGGTAATAATTGATGCACCCGCCTCGGCAAATTGTGGAATTAAGCTATCTACCGGTTTTACCATTAAATGAACATCAATAGGAGCTTTAATCCCATAATCGCGAAGTGCTTTACACACCATTGGGCCTATTGTTAAGTTAGGGACATAATGGTTATCCATTACATCAAAATGGACAACATCAGCTCCTGCAGCTAACACTTTGTCGACATCTTCACCAAGGCGTGCAAAATCTGCAGATAATATTGAGGGCGCTATTAAGTATTTTTGTTCACAGTTGAGCATCGCTAATCCATTAATGAATAATTTATGGCGTTAATGTAACTTAATTAACGATGTTACCCAAGTAACACCTTTAAAAAATAGCGCTAAGATAGCAACACCAATGACAAACTGTCTTTAACTATAACAACAGTTAAGCTGCGTGAGCTAAGAAGGATAAAACATGCTTATAAAAAATTCTGCGGTATGATTAGCTGTGAATATAACTAAAAATAAAGTGTATTATTTAAGCGATTTTTGTTATGCTTCGCGAAGAACTAAATTATTAGGTTTATATTATGCGTGCTTTTAAAATTGGATTATTAATCACGTCGATAAGTGTCATTATTGGAGCAGCGTCGCTTTCTTCAAATACGGAGCAAGAATTAAGCTCTGCCAACACTTGTTTTCATAAAGAGCAAACTAACGCTATCAATCATAGCGTAAACCGCTGTATTCAAATTGAAGAAGATTCCTCATGGGCTTCTTGGTTAACCGGCGATAGCCGCAGTGCACAGTTCCATTATCTAGACTTCCTAGAGTTATTAACAGGTACTGATGACAATCACAAACCCTCTTCAATCAAACCATTATTTTAATTAATGCAGCACTTTTTAAGCGCGTTACAAAGTGTGCTAGCTGCATTTTTTGGTGTGCAATCCGAAGATAAACGTCAAACAGACTTTAAACACCACTCCCCTATTACATTAATAGCTATTGCCGTGGTACTTTTTGTATTATTTGTGTTGGCTATTTACGCAACCGTGACTTCGGTGCTAAGTACATAGCCATTAGCTCATCAACTTTATTTCGTGAACCGCCTTTTGGGCTAATCGTGCGTTTAACCTGAATTTTATCCAAAGAAGCTTGGCTGTAAATTTTGCGTGTCCATACCGTATCGTGATTTGAAATAAGGACCGGCGTATTATTCTCAAATGCCGCTTGCTCAGCTAAGTTCGCTAAATTAGCCTGGTCGTCCAAATTAAACCCGCCTTTTGCATACGAAGTAAAGGATGCCGTTTTACTTAATGGCACATAAGGCGGATCGCAATAGATCACTGCATTATTAGGCACCAGTTTGAATACATCATCATACCCTAGGCAAGTAAATGTAGCCTGTTGCGCTTTGCTAGCAAAAAAGTACATTTCTTTTTCAGGAAAATAAGGCTTTTTATATTTACCAAAAGGCACATTAAAAATGCCCTTTAAGTTATAGCGGCATAATCCGTTATAACCATGGCGGTTCATATATAAAAATAAGATGGCTCGCTCATATACATCGCTGCTTTGATTAAACTGCACGCGATAATCATAATACGCATCTGAGTGGTTGTTTAAATCAACAAAAAGCTTTTTGGCATCACTAATAAACTCATCAGGCGAACGCTTGAGCTCTTTATATAAATTGATTAAATCAGCATTAATATCGTTAAGTACATAGTGTTTAAAATTGCTATTTAAAAACACTGAGCCCGCACCAACAAAAGGTTCAACCAAAGTATCTGCATGCTTACTTGCTTGATTTAGTCGCGCGTTAATATCTTCAACGAGGCTGTATTTTCCGCCAGCCCACTTAAGGAAGGCTCTACTCTTTTGCTGCATTGGCTCTTTACTTCAATTCGGTGTTGCGCGATTTTACACTAAAGTTACTGAGTTTACTGATCAACTCGTGCAATTTCTTGTTTTATTTTACTAATTTTTTTATAGAAAGGTTTATTTTTTCTAACCCCTGCAGGAAGCCCTTGCAGTGCTTGCTTTGCCTCATTTAAGTTAGCAAAGCTACCTGTAGTTACTACCCACCATATTTTACCATTTCGTTTAGTTTGGTATGTATTAGTAATACTTTTTAGCTTATGTTTAGCAATAAACTCATTACCTACCTGCTGCTGAGTTACGGCTAAGAGCTGAATAACAAAATTATTCTCAGGTTGTTGTAAGTACCAATTACTGGGTATTTTTACTATTTGGTTTTGCGGCTTTGTTTGTGCAGGTTTAGTAATCGGTTTTAATTCCGGCTTTTCCTGCTCAACAACAATCGTTGATTCCGTTAAGCTCTCGACAATCGCTGGAACATTATTATTGGTGGTGTCTTGAGTGGGCTTTTGAATGACAGCCGCTGACGGCTCACTACTTACAGGTGGTATAAGTTGCTGTGGTTTATTTTCAATAGCTTGCTCAGTTGTAATGGCGGTTGATAGCACTTGCTCATCAATTTGACGATTAGCATTTTCCCACCACTGGGTCATATCGGCTTTGTACACAAGACCAATAATCAACAGCATAATTATCAATAATAATGTGAGCAACTGTAAGCGCCAAGACACCTTATCTTTAACGACAATATCAGCAACCTGCTCGCTTGGCTGCCAGGCTAACAACAGACTCGGGTTACCTTGAGCTTCAACTAAAAAGGTTTGAAAGACAGGATCTTCATCATAAGGTAAGCTCGTAAAGTACCACCCCATAAGCTGCTTACTTTCAACTATATTTAATGGCTCTAAATGTATATTTACTGCATCTTTAAAGGGTAGTTTAGACTGCGATGCAATCATAATATAAAGTACATTAGGTGCATTTTTTGATAGTAGCTCAAGCTCTGCGATTAGCTCTTCAGATAGGTGTCTGCCGCCATCAATAACCCACAAACACGCCCCACATTGTTGCTGTTGCGCTAATTGATAATAGTTTTGCGATAAGCTTAGGTTGTGATCAATTAAAGGGGCATTAAAACTTTGCTCTAATAACTGAGTCATTAACTGCACATCAGTCATCTGTGCGCTTACTTGCACAAATGCTTTATTAAAATCGTTATATTTATCAGTAATGAAGGTTTCAAGCAAATAGCTTTTACCTAGACCAGAAGTACCCAATAAAACAATTAGGTTTTGACCATATTCAAATTGTAATGCGATTCTATCCACCAAAGCCGCACGGCTTGGTAAAATTTGTGACTGCATTTATTGCTCGATCAACGCTCTAACTTGATCATCAGATACATCATCAACTAATGCACACTGACCAAATTTGGTGGGTAAAATAAATCGGATAGTCCCTTTTTTATTCTTTTTATCTTTGCGCATATGCAGTAAAAATTGCTCACTAGTCATATCGCTAGGGATTTCGATTGGTAAATTATACGCTGCTATTAATGTGGTAATACGCTCTACATCTTGCTGTGTTAAGTCGTTACGAGTATGAGCAAGCTTGGCAGCAAGCACCATACCTGTTGCCACAGCTTCACCATGTAACCACACGCCGTAGCCCATTTGCGCTTCTATAGCATGGGCAAACGTGTGCCCTAAATTTAACAGCGCACGCAAGCCTTGCTCTTTCTCATCTTGTGCAACGATAAGCGCTTTAATTTCACAGCATCTAAAAATAATATGCTGTAAACAGGCTTCATCTAACTGTTGTAATTGAGCGATATTTCGCTCTAAAAAAGCAAACAACTCAGTGTCGTAAATTAGGCCATATTTAATAACTTCAGCCATGCCTGCAGCAAACTCTCGGGTAGGTAAAGTATGTAGAGAACGCGTATCTATAAACACAGCCTGGGGTTGATAAAAAGCCCCTATCATATTTTTACCCAGCGGATGATTTACTGCTGTTTTGCCACCAACTGAAGAATCGACTTGAGATAATAACGTGGTAGGAATTTGGATAAAAGGCACACCGCGCTGATAACAGGCAGCAACAAAACCAGTTAAGTCACCAACTACGCCACCACCTAATGCAATTAAGCAGGTGTCACGACCGCAATTATTTTCAAGTAAGAATGCTGATATTTTTTCAAACCAGGTAAGCGATTTATATTGCTCGCCATCTGGAATAATAAAATGAAGTGGGTTTAGCTGTGCTAATGAGTCAAGCAACTGCTGAAGATAGAGCGGTGCAATAGTGTCATTAGTAATGATGATAGGCCGACAATCACCAATATGATGGATTAGACGGCCTGTATCTTGAAGTGCAGATTGACCAATATAAATAGGATAACTTCGCTCGTCTAAATTAACAGTTAATTCAAGCATGCTGGGTTAGTCCTTTTTAATACTGGCTTTTAAAAATCCAATTTCTCGATTATTTGGTTAGCAACAACTTTCGCGCTCTGCTCATCAGTGCGTACAACAAAATCAGCTACTTCTTTATATAATGGTTCACGCTCTTCTGCTAAGCGCTCAAGTACATCACGAGGTGCTTCTTCTGTTTGCAGTAATGGGCGACGCTTGTCGCGTTGCGTACGTGCAACTTGCTTTTCAATCGGTGTCTCTAGGTATACAACAATACCGCGAGCCGAAAGCTTGTTTCGAACTTCTTTACTCATTACTGAGCCACCACCAGTAGCAAGAACAATACCTTGCATCTCGGTTAAGTCACCAATAACAGATTCTTCACGAAGTCTAAAGCCTTCTTCACCTTCAAGATCGAATACCCAGGCAATATCTGCGCCCGTGCGACGTTCGATTTCTTGATCAGAATCAACAAATTCAAGGTGTAATTGGTCAGCGATGTGACGACCAATCGTGCTTTTGCCAGCCCCCATGGGGCCAACTAGAAATATATTACGTTTCTCAGCCATATCTTTTAGTACAAACGAACTCTAAAATTTGAAATAAAACCCCGCCTAACGACCTGGCCCCAAAATTAAGAAAGGGATTATCTCAGTAATCGGTCGGGTATTTCAAGTCAATTAGGATAAAAAGCCATATAACGAGCAATTAAACTAAATAATTACCCATTGGTTAACAAAAAAGCACCTTATTATAGGCAAGTTTATCTTCTAGGGTTAAAATTTATGCAATTAAAGGTTACTACGTGTTACTTAGTAAGTGCTTTTGTATAGTAATTTCATAAAAAACTCAGTCACAAACAACATAAACGTAGTCTTAAAATGCATCCGCAGTACAGTACACAATATAAAATTATATACTGCCTAATTGTACATTTACAGGGAGTGTTCACACCAACATAACTAAATACCAATTCCATCTAGTTTGTCTTTCAGCCTAGATAGTTTGAGTAACCAAAGCCCTGAAGAGTCAATCTGTCTCAAGCAGCACTCAGGTTAGGTAATTAGTCTATTTGAATTTTAGGTGTGACAAAAATCAGCAGTTCGCGCTTTTCATTAAACTCGCTTGTGCTTTTAAATAGTCTTCCTACGTAAGGAAGGTCGCCCAATAAAGGTACTTTTTTGGTCGAATTAATAATTTGCTGTTGGAAAATACCACCCAACACTACCGTTTGTCCATTCTCAACGAGAACTTGAGTCTCAATTTGTTGCGTATCAATAGCAACAGCAGGACCAGTTCCTGTTTGAACAGTATCACCACGAGTATCTTGAGTAATTATTAAGTTTAAAATAACTTTGTTATCTGGTGTAATGTGAGGTGTTACCTCTAGGCTCAACACTGCCTTTTTAAAGCTTACAGTTGTTGCGCCACTTGAAGCAGATTCAACATATGGGATCTCAGTACCTTGCTCAATACGCGCTTTTTGCTGGTTAGCAGCGGTGATACGCGGACTAGCAATGATTTCACCCTTATTTTCTTCTTCGAGCGCAGTTAATTCTAAATCAATTAACGTTCCATTAGCTAGTTTAGCTATATGCATACCAATACTTGCCGATGGATTTGCGACAGGTAAATTAACGTTGAGTCGATCTGAAAGGCTAGGAATATTTCCATTAGAAATCGTTTCAGCGCCTTCTAATGTACCAGAGACACCATCAGAACCTTGTTGATCACTGAAGCCCCAACGAACGCCTAAGTCTTCGGTTACATTATCACGAACGGTTACCATACGCGCTTCAATAACCACTTGTTTGACCGGTATATCTAAGGTTTCGACCATGCGGCGAACACTTTCAATGCTTTTTGCCGTGTCTTTCATTAATAGCGTATTAGTACGTTGATCAACAGACACACTGCCTCTCGCTGTAATAATGCTATTGGTATCTGTTTTTAATAAGTCAGCAAAATCTTCTGCTTTGGCGTAATTTAAACGAATGTATTCACTATATAGTGGCTCTAAATCCTCAACTTGTTGCTTCGCTTTTAACTCTTTTGCTTCACGGGCAGCAAGCTCTTCAGATGGCGCCACCATTAAAATAGAACCATCCATACGTTTGTCTAAGCCTTTTATTCTTAGCACGACGTCTAATGCCTGATCCCAAGGAACCCCATCTAAGCGAAGGGTAATGTTGCCAGTTACTGAGTCACTTGTTACCAAGTTAAAATCATTGTAGCCCGCAATAATCTGTAACACGGCGCGAACAGAGATATCCTGAAAATTAAGCGTCATAGGGCGGCCTAAGTATTCTTTGCCTCCATCTAAAAATCCATTTTGAGTCTCGTCTTTCTCAACCGTTAAGGTAAAAATATTTTCGATTTGCTGATACGTGTAAGCAAAAGCTTTATTAGGTTCAATTACAATGCGTGTCAGATTATCTTCCTTAAACGTTTCTATACTGCTCACTACAGTACCAAAGTCGAGTACGTCTAATTCATACAATAAGTCATCTAAAATATCGGTATGATGAAACTCTGCAATGATTTTCCCGCCACTTTCATGAACCTCAATAGCAGCCTGTGTATCTTGCAGGTAAACAAGTACTTTTGCTTCACCTTTTTCACCGCGGCGAAAATCAATTGCTTGAATGCCATTAATATAATTAGAGGTATAAGCAGGTGTATCTTCACTTGTTGTTACCATTTGCTCTGTTAGAGGATTATCAGATATTCTTATTGAAACTAAATTGTTGTTTACCTCAGTCTCATATATTTTTAATCGCTCCAAATTAATGGTTACCTTTAAACCCGCGCTGGTCATCATGCTGCTGATGTTACTTATTCCTGCTTGGTTAATAGCAATATTTGCCAACCCTTCATCTAGTTCAACAGCATTAAATAATAGCTCTATACGTGCCGGACTATTAAAAACTTGTACCTCAGGTTGTTGCTGTAACTCTTCATCAAATACTAGCTGTAATTCGGTTTCACCTTTAAGTAATGGATTATATCGAACATCATAGAGTAAAGGGGCTGCACTGACTGTTTTCGTAATTAGTAATAAAAATACAAATAGCAACGTCGTTAAAATACGGTGATGCGAACACTCAGCTTTGTGCATATAGGGAATACCATTTTTCTTATTAATTTGCGCCATTAGTTGCCGCCTCTAACATTTCTAATTTGGTCAAACGTTCTTTCCAACAACCTGACCCATCAGGGATTAATTCTACTAATTCAATATAGTCACTGTTAACACTGCTTACTTTTCCATCATAGGTACCTAAATAGCTCCCTATGGATACTCGGTGTAAGGTGTTATCAGCAGCTGTAATGAGCGCCCATGTCTTGCCGTTCGATCCTATTGTGCCCTTCATTGATAAATTATCTAATGGGTACTTCTCCAGAGGTTGACGAACACGTTCTGGGTCTGGGTGAAGACAGTTTTTAACTTGTGTTAGCTTATTTTGTATAATTTCTGGTTCTGGTGCTACAAAAGGGCTACGTATATCTTTGGCGTTATATTCAAAGTGCTCAAATTTAACTAACTCAGGTATTTTTTCTACACGTGCAGTAGTGTTTGCCTTAACCTGATCAATAAATTCTTTTTGCTCAGATGTATCTTCATTACAGCCACTGAGCAACAATATTGCGACAGTTAAAAAGGGAAGTTGCTTCATCATCTTACTCCCTCTTCATAACGATAAGTTTTTGCTACTACACTAAATGTTAGCTGCTTTTCGCCAGATGATAAAATAGAAAAGTCGTGTAAACTTACTATTCTTGGCAATTGAGCCACTTTTCCTACAAATTCACCAAACTCATGATAAGTGCCTACCACTTCAATTTTAATGGGTAGTTCGGTATAGAACTCTTTTTCAACTTCTGGTAGCCAACCAATTTTTAAAAATGTTAAGCCGCTGGTTGTCCCCACATAGGAAAGGTCATCTAATAATCCTGGCGTCTCATTTGAGGTAGGTAGACGTTTTAATAGCTGAGAAAACTTATCTTCCATCTCAACCATTTGTTCACGATAGATATCGAGCTTACTGGCAACTGCATATTTAGTTCGATAAGTTGTGCGTAATTCTATCTCTTTGGCAACCGCGTTATGGTAGCTTTCTATCTCATCTGACACTAATAAACTGTAGCTAAAAAACAATACGAGACAAGCAACAAAAGAGCAGCATATTGCTTTTACAATAACTGGCCACTCGCCTATATTATCAAGCTCTATTTCATTCCAATCTATTTCTGAAAACGACTTAAAATCAAGGTTCATTACGTACCTCACCTATTCTGCCAAATGGTTTTACGTAGAACTCCATATTAAAATCGCTGAGTAAACGAGAAGACTGCTCACCTGCAACAATACCTTGCATTGTCGGGCGCTCTAATAAATAAGAACTTTGTACCTGTCGAAGCATAGTGGATAAACGATTATTAGACTCACTTTTACCTAATACATGAATTTGACTACCTTTACGCTCAAGCTTGGTTAAGTAAACCCCGGCAGGCACTATTTTTGCCACTTCATCCATTATTTGCGTGCCTAAATTTCGGCTGCTTTGTAGTTCTTCAATTAAACGCATACGTTGTTGTAGGTTTTCTTTTTTTTTGTCTAAATCACGTATATCGCGAATTTTTTGATCAAGCATTGTAATTTCTGAGCTGAGGTAGTTATTTTTTAGCATTTGTCCTTCTTTTAGACCGCTATAGAATGTACTCAGCGCATACATAGTTACAAAGCAAGCTATAACCACGGCCATCAGCAATGTAATAAATTTCTTTTTAGATTGCTCACGCTGTAATTCACGCCAAGGTAGTAAATTTATATGTGGCATGATGAAAAACTCCTCAACGCCAGGCCGGTCGCAATTGCAAACTGAGTGCGGTGGCGCTGTATTATATTACGATCTACTCTAGGTGATATTTCCATTTTATCAAATGGTTCAACAACAACCGTATGTATCCCTAATTCTTCAATTAATAACCTATCAATACCTTTAATCATGGCAGAACCGCCAGTCAGTACGATATAATCCAACTGCTCTTTACCCGTTGTGGTTAAAAACATTTGTACAGCACGACGAACTTGCTGCAATAGCGAGGTTTGAAAAGGCGCTAACACTTCAAATGTATAATTAGGAGGTAAATCACCCGTTGTTTTACCAATTTCAGCCTCATCAAAGCCTTTATTGTAGTAAGCAACAATACTATTTGTGTATTGGTCACCACCAAATACTTGGTCGCGGGTATAAATTGTTTCACCAGATTGCACTACACTGACTAAGGTAAGCACTGCACCTATATCAACTACCGCAACGGTCTTATCAAACGCATCAGATGGGAGCTGTTGATAGTAAACATCCATAGCCCGACTTAATGCATAACTTTCAACATCCACAACTTTTGCAGTTAAGTTAGCAGCACTAAGTGCGCCTACTCTCGCTTCCACACTTTCCGTTCTCGCTGCAGAAAGTAGAACATTAATTTTGCTCGGATCGGCACTGTTAGTAGAGAGTTTTTCAAAATCTAAACTGACTTCATCTAACGGATAGGGGATCAAACTATCGGCTTCAATCTCAATCTGTGACTCTAATTCAGCGTCGCTTAAGGAAACATCCATGAAAATGACTTTGGTAATCACTGTTTGCCCTGATACAGCAACAGCAGCAGACTTTAATGACTTTGGTAGTTTTCGTTTTAACTTGGTTATCACATTGCCAATTGCTTCAATATCTTGGATGTTACGCTCGCTCATAGCGCCTTTTGGCATAGGTTCAATTGCAAGTGCCTCTAGTCGAAGCCCAGTTTCTGTTTCACTTAAAAGCACGGCCTTGATAGAGTGCGATCCTATATCAATACCCACCATCATAGGCGATGGTTTTTTTATCAATTGACTTAGCATGTTTGAAACTTTGCCTTTGTTTTAATAATAAACAAGTTATAATTTATATCTTAAAAAATATTATTCAATTTTTAATCAATATATACTAGCAGCCTCAACCTGTAATTGGGAGTCCGTTTAGGGAATTATCAGTGATTTTATTAAAAAGAACTTTACAATTTTTGATCATTTGTGCATTACTTGCACTAATTACATTGCTTAGCCTTTATTACTACGTTAAATCCGATATTCCAAGCGTACAGGTTTTAAAAAACGTTCAATTACAAACGCCTATGCAAGTATTTACCAAAGATGGACTCTTAATCAACCAATTTGGTGAAAAAAGACGTATCCCTGTAACTATAGACCAAATTCCTGAGCCTTTATTACAAGCTTTTTTAGCAACAGAAGATAACCGTTTTTATGACCATATCGGTATCGATCCAATTGGTATTGTACGCTCAGCACTGGTACTGATTTCTACCGGTGAAAAAAAGCAAGGTGCTAGTACAATCACGATGCAGTTGGCTCGTAACTTCTTTTTAACGCGAGAAAAAGCCTACATTCGTAAGGTAAAAGAAATATTTATTGCCATCCATATCGAAAATTTACTTTCAAAAGATGAAATCTTTGAACTTTATCTGAATAAAATAGAGCTAGGAAACCGAGCCTTTGGTATTGGTGCAGCTGCTCAGGTTTATTATGGTAAAGAGCTAAAAGAGCTTACTCTTGCACAAATGGCAATGATTGCCGGTTTACCCAAAGCGCCTTCAGCACTTAACCCTATTCGTAATCCAAAGCGAGCCAAGGCCAGAAGAAATGTAGTGTTAGGGCGAATGCTAGATGAAAAATATATTTCTAGAGCGCAGTATAACGAAGCTACGAGCCAGCCAATTACCGCCTATTTCCATGGGGCTGAAATTGACTTATATGCGCCATATATTTCAGAAATGGTACGTGCTGAAATGGTATCGCGCTACGGTATAGATAAAGCCTATAACTCTGGATTTAAAGTGTATACTTCTGTTGAGTCAAATATTCAACAGGCGGCACAAACGGCTTTGGTTAACAATTTACATGCCTATGATATGCGCCATGGATTTAGAGGTCCTGAAGCCATTTTATGGGATCCACAAACAGAGCCCAGACCTTCTGATTCTAAGTTATTAAACATTTTAAAAGAGGCCAATGAACTAGGCCCTCTAAAAGCCGCTGCAGTTTTAAATGTATCAGAAAAAAGCGCGGAAGTAATACTTAAAAGCGGCGAACGCACAACATTGACTTGGGATAATCTAAAGTGGGCACGTAAGTTTATCACCCGTTATCGCCAAAGCTTTGCTCCTGAAGCAGCAAGCGATATATTAACGCCTGGCATGCAAATATGGCTGCGTAAAAATGATGACAACAGCTATATTTTGAGTCAAATCCCTGAAGCTGCAAGCGCCATTGTGTCTTTAGACCCACAAGACGGGCGTATAAAAGCCATTGTAGGCGGTTACAGCTTTGAACAAAGCCAATATAACCGTGCAGTGCAAGCTAAACGCCAAGTTGGCTCTAATATTAAGCCATTTATATACTCTGCTGCACTTGAAAAAGGCTACACCTTAGCGTCAATTTTAAATGATGCTCCTATAAATCAATGGGATAAAAGCCAAGGTGTCGCATGGCGACCTAAAAATAGCCCTGCCATTTATAATGGCCCTATTCGCATTCGCCGTGCTTTAGCACAATCAAAAAATGTGATTTCGGTACGTTTATTACGTGGTGTTGGCTTGCAACGTACAGCCGATCATTTACTTAAATTTGGCTTTGCAAATGAAGATATAAATCGCAGTGAATCACTGGCTTTAGGTAGCGCATCTATCACTCCAATAGAGCTAGCTCGTGGTATGAGTACTTTTGCCAATGGCGGCCACTTAATCGAACCTTACTTTATTTCAGAAATTCAAGATGCCATGGGCAACACCTTATTTAAAACTAACCCGACTGTAATTTGTGATGATGAAGCGACAACGCCTAGCTCGCTAATGCTAAGTGAGCAAGTAGCACCAAATTGCGCGCCGCAGATTATATCTAAACAAAATGCATTTTTAATTGCCAGTGCTATGAACAGCGCAATTTGGGGGGGTGGTAGCTGGTCTCATAAAACAGGTTGGAGTGGCACAGGATGGCGTGCACAAGCGCTAAAACGTCGCGATCTGTCAGGTAAAACAGGCACCACGAATGACTCTGTAGATACTTGGTTTAGCGGCTTTAATCGCGATGTGATGACCTCTGTTTGGGTTGGCTTTGATAACCCTGGTAATACGTTGGGACGCTCAACCTATAACAATAACTTAGGAAGTGGGCAAATATCAGGCGCAGAATCAGGTGCTAAAACAGCTCAGCCTGCATGGGTGGATTTTATGAGAGTCGCACTGGATGGTAAACCTGCGGCACCTATCGAACCGCCTGAAGGGTTGGTTTCTATTCGTATTGACTTAGAAACGGGGCTATTAAGTCATAAAAACGATTACACCAGCCGTTTTGAATACTTTGAAAAAGGCACCGCTCCCACCAAGTATGTGTTATCACAACCAAATGATATATTTGAAGAAAACACTAAAACTGAAGAAGAGCTATTTTAAATATAGCGAACATCAAAAAGGCCGCTAATTTGCGGCCTTTTTGATGGTCTAACTAATATTTTGTACCAACCAGTATAAGTCAGAGTGCACGCCCGCTGCAGTCACTTCTTTACCCGCACCGGGGCCTTGTATCACTAATGCGTTTTGGTTATACCACTGAGTATTAATCACAAAAATATTATCGCCAGGTGTTAAATTAGCAACCGCTTCGCTTTTTGGTACATAGGCAATTCCTACCTTAGCGTTTAGCTTGCTGTTTTTAAACTCTAGCAATCCGGTATAACACAGTGCAGCATTTTGTTGCAAAGCCGCTTCGAAGTGCTGCTTGATAAACGTATCTAAACTAGCCTTGTTATCAACAAAGTCATTCCAACTGCCCGCACTTAGCTCATCGGGCATCAATGCCGATAAAGAAATGTCACCAAGTTCCAATTCAATACCTAATTCACGCGCCAAAATAAGCAACTTGCGTTGCATATCTCGGCCAGATAAATCTTCTCGCGGATCAGGTTCGGTGAACCCCAAAGCTTGTGCTTCAAGCACTAAATCTGAAAATGCCTTGCTGCCATCATACATACTGCATAACCATGACAGCGTGCCAGAAAACACGCCTTCTATACGCGTTATTTTATCGCCACTGTTTTGCAAATCGGCCAGTGCAAAGTTAATCGGTAATCCGGCTCCCACACTGGCATTATAACGCCAATGTAAGCCGCGCTGTGCTAAATCTTCACGTAATGCTTGATACCAGCTCAGCGGAGCTGTGCCTGCGTATTTATTAGCACTAATTAAGTGACAATTTAATTCCACAAATTTGCTATAAAGCTGGCTAAAATATTCACTGGCGGTAATATCAATCACTACCTTATGTTCATATTCAAGCGTATCAATGTATGACAACAAATCAGCTTGCTGATAGGGGCTTGCATGGTTTTCCCATTGCTGTTGCCAGCTCTCACAGTCTAACCCATTGGCATTAACCAGCATCTGCTCTGAGCGTAGTAATGCTACTAACTTAATGTTAAAACCTGATGATAAACGGGCTATTTGTGCTGGTAGTTGGCGCATAAATTCGGTACCAACATTACCAAGCCCTGCAATAACTAAAGCTATTTCTTGCGCTTTATTGATCAATTTATCATGCAGTAAGCTCAGCACATCACTCTCAAGTACCTGATCGGTTAATAATAACGTATAACCGTCACCAAAATGAGTAAACCTAGGGTGAATTGATTGCGCTTGAAGTACAGCGGCACTTTGCTCACCGAGTATCGCTATATCTTGCTCTGATGCAATAATTGCAACCCCATTTAAGTTAGACTCACTAATGTTGGCGCGGCCAGCAAAATAATTAACCACCTGATATGTCGCCGACGCAGGGACTACCAAGTAAATTTCGCCCGCATGTTCAAAGTGATGCAAACTATGCTGAATAAGCTGACTAACATGCGCTACCTCGCCTTCACTCAAGTCATCAACAGTAAGTAAATCCACATTGTTAATCGTGGTTAAAAAGCGCTTTTGTTTACTCATTCCTAATTTAACTATTTCGGTATGGCTGCCTTGAAGATCGTAACTACTGCGAACAATTAACTCTATATCGGTCCCTTTTAATGGCGATAATGTTTTAGCATGTAGTACGGGGTTACCTAATCTAGCCAATAAATTAGCTTGTTCGCGACACACCCGCGCATACTTAATCGCATTAGCTACCTTACGCGGATCAGTACTAAAAACACCTTGAGTGTCAGTCCAAATAGACACTTTTTTAGCATTGCAATATCGTGCTAATAAAGTAGCACTGTAATCACTACCATTTCGCCCTAAGGTCACGGTTTCATGTTGTAAATTAGCCGCAATAAACCCTGTAACGACATTAATTTTGCTTGTATCTATGGCTTTTAAGCACTGCTGCTGATTATTAGCATGCTGTAGCTGCCCTGCGTCTAATATGAATAACTGCCTAGCGTCCAGAGCGCAAGCACTAACGTTAAGTTGCCCTAAGTAAGCGCTTAATAGCCTTGCAGACCATAATTCGCCATGAGCTAATAGCCACGCTTCAGCTAAGGTACCTTGCTTGGCCTGCTGGGTAATCGTGCTTAGCTCAGTAGCAAGTATATTGAGTGCTTCATGCTTAGCACCCGCTATAAGCAATTGTTCAATTAGCGAAGATTGATGATTACTTATTAATAAAATAATGTCAGCAATCGCTTGGGTATCTTGCTGTTGGAAGCTTTGCCACAATTTAACCAAGGTATCGGTGGTTTTACCGGCAGCAGATACCACCACACAATCCCCTGCTTGAGCATGAGTTAAAATAATATTTGCGACACTTTTAAAGCGATCCGCTGAGCTTAAACTCGAACCACCAAATTTATGAACCTGATTTACCATGTTAATACCAACTCGACTTCATGTTTTGTATTTTCAAAATTGGTAGGCACTACCATAACGCCGGATGCGCCGCGTTTAATTTTGCTAAACCAAATGACTCACTAGCACCATTTTTTGCAGCTAACGCGTTATCTGCTTGCCCGGGGCGAACCAAATTAAATACCCTGTCTAAATCAGCAAGTAAGTCTTTTGCATCTTCAATACCCACCGAAATACGAATAAGCGTATCACCCACCCCAGCTTCTGCACGAGCAGTCGCCTCCATGCCTGCATGGGTCATGGTTGCGGGGTGACAAATCAAACTTTCCACTCCGCCTAATGATTCCGCCAAGCTAAATTCATTTAAGCGCGTTAAAAACGCTGCAGCATCGTTTATATCGCCTTTGATATCAAAACTAACCATTGCACCAAAGCCAAACTGCTGCGCCTTAGCAAGCGTATGTTGTGGATGTGATTCAAGACCTGGATAGTAAACCTGAGCAACAAACGGGGAGTTTTCTAAATACTGTGCAATAGCGAGTGCGTTTTCTTGGTGTTGCCTCAAACGCACGTTTAACGTGCGCAAACCTCTGAGAGTTAAATAGCTATCAAATGGTGCCCCTGTAATACCAATATTATTTGCCCACCATGCCAGTTCTTCGCCAAGCTCAGCGCTAGCCGCAATAACCGCACCACCAACAACATCTGAATGACCATTGATATATTTAGTAGTTGAGTGAACCACAATATCAGCACCAAATTTAATCGGATTTTGCAAAGCCGGCGATAAAAATGTGTTATCGGCAGCAACCAGTGCACCGCACTGCTTAGCAATATCGGTAACTGCTTTAATATCAGTTAATCGTAAAATTGGATTACTCGGTGTTTCAATCCAGATCAGCTTAGGTTTAATAGCAAGAATTTGCGATAAGCTTTCGCTTTTAGTGAAATCGACCACTTCTAGCTTTAACAATCCGCGTTTTTCCAGTGAAGTAAATAAACGATAACTGCCCCCATAGCAATCGTGAGGGATCACTAATGTATCGTCACTATTTAATAATTGGGTTGTTAAGTGAACAGCCGCCATGCCCGTTGCGGTAATTATGCCTTTAGCCCCGCCTTCAAGTTCAGTGAGCGCCTCAGCCAAAATGTCACGATTAGGATTACCACTGCGGCCATAATCATATTGGCGCTTGGTATCAAAGTCAGCAAATGAGTAAGTGGTTGATAAATAAAGCGGTGGAACAACCGCACCATGCTGTTTATCGGCTTCTATTCCAGTACGAACAGCAATTGTTGCCTTATTTTTTTCACTCATTTTCGTCACCTTTACTGTTTTGGATGTTTAGACGTCTAAAAGGTAGCGCATGCAGTTTAAGATGTCAAAACATTTAAATGTCTAGATAGCTAAATAACTAGTATTTGACTATCTTTTTTAAACCGATAGAATTTCACGCATATTTACACGCTTTGATGCTGTGTGAGCAATTTATAATCTGAGGCAACGATACATCTTATGGCTAAATGGAATGGTGAATATATTCACCCATACGCAGAACACGGGAAAAAATCCGAACAAGTAAAAAAGATCACCGTTTCGATCCCGCTAAATGTATTAAAAGTATTAACCGACGAGCGTACCCGTCGTCAAATAAACAACTTACGCCATGCAACAAATAGTGAGCTTTTATGCGAAGCGTTCTTGCATGCGTTTACAGGGCAACCGCTACCTAATGATGATGATCTACGTAAAGACAACGCAGAAAAAGTACCTGAAGAGGTGAAGAAAATAATGCAAGAAATGGGACTAGAAGTGCCTATTTTAAATGAAGACTAAATTTCTTTATCTGTGTTATAAAAAAACCTCAGCAAATGCTGAGGTTTTTTTGCGTTAATTTACACTTAAAATTACGCCATGTAATTTTCTGGCATATCAATTTGTGCCACACCCGAATCAACTGCAGCTTGAGCAACGGCTTTGGCGATACGAGGCAGTAAGCGCGGATCCATAGGTTTTGGTATAATATATTTAGCACCAAACTCTAATTTATCGATACCTGCAGCAGTCAGTACTTCAGCCGGAACTGGCTCTTTAGCAATACTGCGAATTGCCTCTACAGCAGCTATTTTCATTTCATCGTTTATTTCACTTGCGCGTACATCTAGTGCGCCGCGGAAAATAAATGGAAAACAAAGTACGTTGTTAACTTGGTTCGGATAATCAGAGCGGCCAGTCGCCATAATAAGATCGTTGCGTGCAGCATGTGCTAATTGCGGATCAATTTCAGGATCGGGGTTTGAACATGCAAATACAACTGGGCGGTCAGCCATTAACTTCAAATCATCGGCGGCTAATAAATTAGGGCCTGATACACCAACAAACACATCGGCATCTTCAATTACGTCCTGTAAAGTACGTTTATCCGTGTTGTTTGCAAATAATTGCTTATATTCATTTAAGTCATCACGACGTGTATGAATAACGCCTTTACGGTCTAACATATAAATGTGTTCACGCAGTGCGCCACACTTAATTAAAAGCTCCATACAGGCAACAGCTGCAGCGCCGGCACCTAAACACACGATAATCGCATCTTCAATTGCTTTACCTTGTACTTCTAGCGCATTTAGCATACCCGCAGCCGTTACAATTGCCGTACCATGTTGATCATCATGAAACACAGGAATGCTGCAACGTTCTATAAGTGCTTTTTCTATCTCAAAACATTCTGGCGCTTTAATATCTTCTAGGTTGATACCACCAAACGTGTCTGCAATATTCGCAACCGTGTTGATAAAGTCTTCGGTTGTGCGGTGCTTAACTTCTATATCAATTGAATCTAGGCCTGCAAAACGTTTAAATAATAATGCTTTGCCTTCCATTACTGGTTTTGAGGCCAGAGGGCCTAAATTACCTAAGCCTAAAATTGCGGTGCCGTTAGTAATAACCGCAACCATATTTCCTTTACCAGTATACTTATAGGCATTTGCTGGATCAGCGGCAATTTCACGAACAGGTTCTGCAACACCTGGGCTATATGCGAGCGCGAGGTCTTTAACCGTCTCAGCGGGCTTGGTCAGCTCAATACTGATTTTACCTGGAACGGGATGGGCATGGTAATGTAGTGCTTGTTCACGAAAATCTGACATAACGCGATTATATCCTGCAATTTAAGTTAAAGTGAGAGGTAGTTTTATTCTACGATACCTTTATTATTTTTAAATTCCAAGCAATATCAGGTCTATCCTGTTATATGCTAGAACTCTTAATTTTAAGTGATTTATCAGCAACTTCTCTAGATTATCCTGACATTTTTAAAATATAAATTCGTCATAAAAATGAAAATTACAGGTCGTTTTTACCCTTATTCAATATTTATGAAATACTCTTTTCAGTCTTAAATTAAAATAGTGAAATACCGAACTTTGTTTAACTTTAAATACAAATAACTTCACGTTAACTACATTTAAGTACCATATTTAAAGTGTAACAAATAAAAATATAGATAATATTGGCAATTTTGTCTGCAAATGTTTATGCATATTCGGAATAAGAACAGGAAATAGTTATGCAAAAATAATAAATACAAAACTGTTATAAAAATGGAGGGATAAGTGAATTTTAGGCACAAAAAAAGCACCCTAAGGTGCTTTTTTTACATAGAAACAAAAAATTATTTTTTGCTGCTAAGTGCACCGAAGCGCTTGTTGAAGCGATCAACACGGCCGCCAGTGTCTAAAATCTTTTGCTTACCAGTGTAAAACGGGTGACACGCAGAACATACGTCTAAGTGAATGTCTTTACACAAAGTAGAACGAGTTTCGAATTTGTTTCCGCATGAACAAGTTGCAGAAATTACTTCGTACTTAGGGTGAATACCTTCTTTCATAGGAACCTCTAGTTAAGGCCGCATCGCTCTCCAAACCCGAAGTCTGGCACCATACGTCGTTAAAACAAATTTATTGGTCGCGAATTTTATCCAACAACCCGCACGCACACAAGCTTTAATTATTCTTTTTACTAAAAAGTCGGCAAACACCTATTGATTACTGATTTGTCAGTAGGCTTTTAATACTATTTTTAGTACATTAGGCTATTAGGTTTCTTAGTTGAGTTGTTATGTGTTTTGTTGAAGTTGCAATAAAAGTCCCCTTACCTCGCACCTTTGATTATAAAGTGGATGAGCAATTAACACCGCTGACTCAATTGCAGCCTGGCATGCGCGTACTCGTCCCTTTTGGCAATCAACGAAAAGTAGCGGTTATCCTTAGTTTAAAAACCGATACAGAAGTTCCTGAAGGCAAAATCAAATCTATTATTGAAGTAATTGATAATTCGCCGGTGTTATCTGCGCAACATTTGGAGCTGCTGAAGTTTACTGCGCGTTATTATTGTTATCCACTAGGTGAAACTATTCATATTGCACTCCCCAATGCGCTGCGCCAAGGTGAATGCCCTGATAAAACCAGTATAAATATGCTGACGTTAACTGATAAAGGGGCGCTTTTACCATCTTTAAAAGCTAAAACACAGCTTAACTTGCTTAAGCAATTATCTGCATCGGGTAAGTCATCATTAACGGAACTAAAAGCACTCGGGTTTAATAAAAAGACTATTGATAGCCTGTTGGCAAAAGAGTTGATAGTGCAAACCATTGAACATGACAATCAATGGCAACATGCCTCTCCTACTGTGGGCACTAAGCCTCGCTTAAATAAAGAACAAGCGATTGCTTGCACAGCTATTAATCAAAGCACCGGTTTCAATAGCTTTTTACTTGAAGGTGTCACTGGTAGCGGTAAAACAGAAGTTTACCTACAGTGTCTTGAAGAGGTGTTAAAGCGTGGAGAGCAAGCGTTAGTACTTGTTCCTGAGATAGGTCTAACACCGCAAACAGTGAATCGTTTTAGGCGCCGCTTCCCTGACACGCCAATTATGCTATGGCATTCAGCGCTCACCGATAACGAGCGCCTGCAAACATGGCGGTTTTGTGAAAAAGGCAGTTGTGCCATCGTTATAGGTACTCGTTCGAGTATTTTTCTGCCCTTTTTAAAACTCGGGATGATTGTGGTTGATGAAGAACATGATGCTTCATTTAAACAACAAGATACTTTACGCTATCATGCACGTGATTTAGCAGCGTATCGTGCTTATCAGCATAACATTCCGCTTATTTTAGGCAGTGCTACCCCCGCTTTAGAAACACTGCACAAAGCAATTAATAACAAATACCAGTTACTCACATTAAGTGAGCGAGCACAAACTGCCACCGATAATCAATTTAAGCTTCTCGACATGAAAGGTCAGCCTGATCAAGCAGGTATTGCCCATGCGAGCCTAGCGATAATGCGCCAGCACCTGAATAAAGGTAAGCAGGTAATGGTATTTTTAAACCGCCGTGGTTTTTCGCCTACTTTAATATGTCATGAGTGTGGTTGGTTAAGTGAATGTAATCGCTGCAGCACGAGTGCAACCTTTCATAAAGCCATCGGTCAGATGATTTGCCATCACTGTGGTGACCAATATCAAGTACCGCATCAATGCCCTGATTGTGGTAGCACGCAGATATTTCCTAACGGTAAAGGCACTGAACAAATAGAAGAATTTTTGAGTACTGAATTTAAAGACATCCCAATTAGCCGAATAGACCGCGACTCTACGAGGCGCAAAGGCAGCCTTGAAAAAGCATTGGATGAAATAAACCAAGGTGGCGCACGCATTTTAGTCGGTACGCAAATGCTGGCCAAAGGCCACCACTTTGCGGATGTAAGCTTAGTACTCATTTTAGATGTAGATAGTGGTTTATATTCGTGTGACTTTAGGGCAACAGAACACCTTGCTCAATTAGTGACTCAGGTTGCAGGCAGAGCTGGACGTTCTGGTGAGCCCGGTGAAGTATTATTACAAACACACTTCCCTGAGCACCCATTATTACAAGATTTAGTTAATAACGGCTATCAAGATTTTGCCCGCTTTGCGCTCACTGAACGAAGTGACGCGCAGTTACCACCCATCACCAGTATGGCAATAGTTCGTGCACAGGGACATAACATTAAGCAAGTCGTCGACTTTCTAACGGATTTGGTTCCTGTCAATGGGGTATCTGGTATACAATTGCTTGGACCTATCCCTGCGCCTTTAGAAAAGATTGCGGGGATGTATCGTTTTCAATTACATATTCAAGCGCAAGATCGACGCATTTTACATCCGTATCTTGCACAAATGGTTGATTATCTCAGCACCAGTAAACTAGCTCAAAAAGTTCGCTGGAGTTTAGACGTAGACCCTACAGACATGATTTAGGTAAGGCCACACATAACACCATGGCACAGCACGATTATATTAATAAAAAACCAAAAAATAGAAAAAATACCAAACAAGAACCGGCTAAAAAACCTTTTCCGCTGTTATTAACCCTGATTGCACTAGTACTTGTCGGTGGCTTTGCATATGGACTCTGGTTTGTTAAAAATAATGCCGATCCTGATCTTGTTGAAAAACAAGCAAACCCAACAGCCGAAAAACAAGTAGAAATAGCGAAACCGCGACCACCTAAATTTATTAAAGAAATTAAAGAGCATGAAATTCAAGTTGAAGTGAAAGAACTTGAACAAAAAGGCCCTTATGTTATGCAGTGTGGTTCATTTAAAACGCATCAACAAGCTGAAACCTTAAAGGCTAAAATAGCCTTTGCTGGGCTAATTTCAGAGATCAAAAAAGCCACAGGTACCAATGGTGTTTGGTATAAGGTGCGTTTAGGGCCTTATGAAACCAAGCGCCAAGCAGAAAGTGATAAAAATAAACTAAAACGAATTAATATCGTTGGCTGCGGAATTTGGGGCTGGACTTGAATTTAAACCATTCACCCATATAACCTCTTCATAATCGTTTTTTACGCGCTGCCCCCTTGCAGCGCGATGATGAGGAATAACATGACTACAATCGTAAGTGTACGCCGTGATGACAAAGTTGTTATTGGTGGTGACGGCCAAGTCTCCCTTGGTAATACTGTAATGAAGGGCAATGCCCGAAAAGTTCGACGTCTTTATAATGGCAAAGTAATTGCTGGTTTTGCTGGCGGTACTGCTGATGCCTTCACCCTTTTCGAACGTTTTGAAAGCAAATTAGAAATGCACCAAGGCAATCTAACTAAAGCGGCTGTAGAAATGGCTAAAGATTGGCGTAGCGATCGTGCCTTACGTAAACTTGAAGCCCTGCTAGCTGTTGCTGATGAAACTGCATCATTGATCATCACTGGTAATGGTGACGTCGTACAACCTGAAAACGACCTGATCGCAATTGGCAGTGGCGGAAACTTTGCGCAATCTGCTGCAACCGCCTTATTAGAAAATACCGACTTAAGTGCTCGTGAAATTGTAGAGAAAAGCCTAACAATTGCTGGCAACATCTGTGTATTTACGAATAACTTCCAAACTATCGAAGAATTGTAATAGGAACTCGCCATGTCTGATATGACCCCAAGAGAAATTGTTCATGAGCTAGACCAACATATTATTGGTCAAGCAAAAGCAAAAAAAGCGGTTGCTATTGCCCTTCGTAATCGCTGGCGCCGTATGCAGTTAAACGAAGACTTACGCACAGAAGTAACGCCAAAGAATATTTTAATGATTGGCCCAACTGGTGTAGGTAAAACAGAAATTGCGCGTCGTTTAGCAAAACTTGCTAATGCCCCTTTTATCAAAGTTGAAGCCACTAAATTTACAGAAGTGGGTTATGTAGGTAAAGAAGTTGAAACTATCATCCGTGATTTAGTTGATGTTTCAATTAAAATGACTCGTGAGCAACAAACTAAAAAGTTTAAACACCGTGCAGAAGAAGCTGCAGAAGAGCGTATTTTAGATGTATTACTGCCTCCAGTGAAAGATCAATACGGTGAAGTTCAGCGCGATGATAACTCATCAACACGCCAATCGTTTCGTAAAAAATTACGTGAAGGCCAGTTAGATGACAAAGAAATTGATATTGACTTAGCGCAAGCCCAGCCGAATGTTGAAATTATGGCTCCTCCTGGCATGGAAGAAATGACCAACCAGCTACAGGGTATGTTTCAAAATATGGGTGGTGATAAACGCACTAAACGTAAGCTTAAAATTAAAGAAGCGTTTAAATTACTTACCGAAGAAGAAGCTGGTAAATTAGTTAACCCTGAAGAATTGAAAGAGCAAGCAATTTTTGCGGTAGAGCAAAATGGCATTGTGTTTATTGATGAAATAGACAAAATCTGTAAGCGTGGTGAAGCCTCAGGTCCAGATGTAAGCCGTGAAGGTGTACAACGTGATTTATTACCGCTTATTGAAGGCTCTACGGTTAATACTAAGCATGGCATGGTTAAAACTGACCACATGCTATTTATTGCCTCAGGTGCATTCCAAATGTCTAAGCCATCAGACATGATCCCGGAGTTACAAGGCCGTTTACCTATTCGTGTTGAACTTGAAGCACTCACAGCCGATGACTTTAAGCGCATTTTAACTGAGCCACACGCATCACTTACTGAACAACAACGCGAGCTACTCAAAACAGAACAAGTTGCTATTGAGTTTAGCGACGATGCAATTGAGCGAATTGCTAAAGCCGCGTGGCAGGTTAATGAGAAAACCGAAAACATCGGTGCTCGCCGTCTGCATACTGTTATGGAAAGATTAATGGAAGAAATTTCATATGATGCTTCTGAAAAAGCGGGTTCAAGTTTAGTTATTGACGCTGCCTATGTTGAAAAGCACCTAGGTGCGCTGGTTGAAGATGAAGACTTAAGCCGCTTTATTCTTTAACAGCCGTTTAATGTATACTAAAAGCCTCCAGCATGGAGGCTTTTTTGTAAGTGAGATGACGATGAAACAAGTAACTAAAGTGCACTATCATAGTGTAAGTAAAAATTTAGATGTGTTCTTTGATGATCATTCAGAGACAACCTTCAGTGCGGAGTTTTTACGGGTACACTCTCCCTCAGCCGAGGTTCAAGGCCATGGCTCTGAACCTATGAAGTTGGTACTTAATAAACAAGCTGTGGCTATTAAAACTATTACACCCGTAGGGCATTACGCATTACGTTTAGAGTTTGACGATGGTCATAATAGCGGGCTATTTAGCTGGCAATATTTTGCTAAGCTGCAGGCTGAGAAGGCGAGCTTGTGGGACACATATTTAGAACGTGTTAAGCAGCATGAAGATAACAAAGACAGCGTACCAATAAAATTTGTACCTTAGCGCCAGTTGGAATGCTTCTGCTTAGTTAGTAAGAAAAAAGCAGCAATTAAGCCACTTTTTTCTATGGAAAGTTATACTTTATATTTTGAGATTGCTTGATGAAGCACCCTTGATTGCTCAGATACTTCTTCACTGGTTTGCGCATTAGTTTGTGAGTGAGCAGCAGCTCCTTCAGCAATATCTCGAATACGGACTACATTTTTATTAACCTCTGATGCTACCTGACTCTGTTCATCAATAGCAGTGGCTATATGTGTACTCATTTCCATAATCGTTTGCACATCAACAGTGATTGCTCCTAGCAATTCACCCGCTTTTGTTGCTTGTGTTGCACTCTCACCACCCTGAGTACGACACTGATGCATAATACTCACTACCTCTTGGGTACGCTGTTGTAAGGTGTTAATAATACCTTCAATTTCGCTAGTTGACTCTTGCGTGCGTTGTGCAAGTGAGCGCACCTCATCTGCAACAACCGCAAAACCACGACCTTGCTCACCCGCTCTTGCTGCTTCAATAGCCGCATTTAGAGCCAGTAAATTAGTTTGTTCTGCAATGGCACGAATTACATCAAGTACAGAGCCAATGGTTTCACCATCTTTTTCTAGCTGTGACACCACGCTAGAGGCCTTACCAAGCGAATCAGACAAAGCATTAATATGTTTAATGGTTGACTCTACTTCAACTTGACCTTGTTGAGCACTTAAATTGGTTGATTCAGCTTTTTTAGCTGCAGCTTCTGTATTATGTGAAATATCTTGAATCGTTGCTTGCATTTCTGTGGCTGCCGTTGCCACCATGTCCGCTTCATGCAATTGCTCTTGCATGCCAGAACTAGTTGCTGAGGTTGTTTCAGATAAGTTACCCGTTGCTATATTAAGCGTTGTCAGAGCAGTATTTACTTCATAGATAAGATCTTTAAAGTCGCTAATCAAGCTATTAAAATCTATGGTCATCCTAGTGACTTCATCTTCTCCTTTGTGCTCTATGAATAAGCTTAAATCATTGTTTCGTCTTATCTTGTCAATAGTTTGATAAACTTTCTCAATAGGCTGAATTATTGAGCGGCTAGTTAAATACACAAGGACCATAACAATAATACTGGCAACTATAAATATGGCTATTGCTAATAATTGCGCCTGCTGAGCTGTTTCACTCACTTGCTTTTTAGTGGCCGTAGTAATGGCAGTAACCACATCATCACTTTTCTTAACACTAACTCTCATTTTCCCAAGAGCACCCGAATCTAAATCAACCCCTAAGGCGACTTGTGCATCGACTAGTGCGGTAAATTTGCCTTGGTAATTAGTCATTAATGAGGTTAATTGATTGCGTATATTACTAGGTATTTCTGCGGTATTTATTTGTTGTTTTAACTCATCACCCAATTTATTAAATCGGTCTAAATATTTGGTATCTAAACGTAACATAAAGTCTTTTTCAGCACGGCGTAGCTGCAGCATAGTAGTAAGTAATTTATAATTATTTTGCTGGTTCAGCAGTGTTTCAATGTTGTGTACTGACTCACGCAATTCGCCATAGAGTGCATCTTTAGGGTGTAAACCTATCTTTCGCTGTAAATTAACAACAACTTGAAAGTCATCATAATACTGCTTTGCAAGCGCCTCAAATTGGTTAACCTGAGCAATGGCAATATCTAAATCGTTTGATAAAACAGATAGTTTCCCCAGTTTTAGCTGAAGCTGTTTATATTCATTGGTGAATAAATCTAAGCTATTTTCATCTTTATAAAATAAAAAATCTTTTTCATATTTACGCATCGAAAGCTCATGTACATCAAGCTCTTCGGCGTATTGAATTGTTTCATTTAATTTAAGCATTACACGTGCTTCATAAATGATAATGCATAGCATGACAATCATTGCTAAGCCAACAACTAGGGCATTTAGTTGCAAACGGCGTTTTATCGTCAGATTTTGTAAAAAATTCATTGTAAATACCTATATTAAATTTGCCAGCGCAGTATAACGTGATGCTTCATTTTATTTAAATCATTAAGTTTGAACAAAATAAAAGGGGTCGCCGGTAAAATTTAACCATTTACAAACTCCTTTTAAACAAATGGACAATATTAAACCATTGGCCTAACCACAGTATTACTCAATTTTACAACTCTTGCCACTGAAGAGGAAAAGTTCAACTGCATCAAAGATGCAATACACCTGTTTGTAATCTTGTTGTGAATAAATGACAAGTTTATGAAAGAATTATTATTCTTATAGTTGATTTAGTTCTAATTATGGCTAAATTTACTGCGATTAAGTCGTTGTTATTGCCTATAAGGAGGGTATACTGAGTTACTAACTTATGTATCTTTTGAGGATAAAATAATGGATTACAGCACTTCTGATTTATGTGACCACTTTGCTGATGTGGTTGACGTGCTTGAACCTATGTTCATCAACTTTGGTGGTCGACACAGTTTTGGTGGCCGCATTAAAACGGTAAAATGTTTTGAAAACAATGAACTGATCCGCCAATTACTTTCTCAAGATGGTACTGATCAGATTTTACTTATTGATGGCGGCGGCTCAACTCGCAGAGCATTAATCGACATTGAGCTGGCTGAGCTGGCACTAGAAAACAATTGGCAAGGCATTATCGTATATGGTGCATTACGTCACGTTGATGAGCTTGAAGAACTTGATTTAGGGATCCAAGCTATTGCATCAATTCCTGTTGCAGCAGACAGTGAAGGCGCGGGCGAAAGCGGTATAGGGGTTAATTTTGCTGGCGTATCATTTTTTGATGATGACTTTGTTTATGCCGACAGTACAGGTATTGTACTTTCTGCTGAAGAATTAGAGCTAGAAATAATAGAACTTTAGTGTGACTGTTCAGCTTAAAATATATAACGAAAGCACGGTAAAGGAAATTTGCTCTGACCGTGCTGGAGAGCTAAAAGCATGGCAGTCGATGGCATTACTCGATGCCCGCGACAATATCCAACAAGCGCTTGCTGATGCCGTACAATTTGGTATGCGCTTTGTCTTACTCGGCATATGTGAAGACATTGGACCGAGAGCCAACCTAGGAAAAGGCGGTGCACAGTATGCTTGGCCTGCTTTTTTACAACGGTTTTTAAACCAACCTCACAATAATGCCATCGCTATGCAAAAAGTGTTACTGCTTGGCGAAGTTAACCTCGACGATTTAATGCAACAAGCCCAAACGCTTGATAATCATAATCCAAACGACTTAGCTCAATTGCGTAAGCTGTGCGCTGAAGTAGATGAGCGAGTTGAAGCAATTTTAGACATGGTTTTTAAAGCGGGCCTTGAACCTATTATTATTGGCGGCGGACACAATAACTGTTTGGGTATTATTCGCTCGCTTGCCAAACATAGCCACAGCGCAATTAACGCGATTAATTTAGATCCTCATGCCGACTTTCGTGAGTGTGAAGGTAGGCACAGTGGTAATGGGTTTCGCTACGCTTACCAAGAGCAGCTGCTCAAGAATTACCATGTTATTGGCTTACATGAGCTAAAAAACAATCAGCCTATTTTTGATGCTATGCAGAGCGCTAACTTTAGCTACACAAGCTATCAAACAATTAATGTGAAGCGAGAAATAAACTTAACAGAAGCAACCACCCATGCACTCCAAAGGTTTGATAACGCACCGCTAGGGGTAGAAGTTGATTTAGATAGCTTAACCAATATGCCTGCAAGTGCCTTTAATTACTGTGGTTTTGATGTCAGCGATGGTGAGCATTATGTTTACTTAGCTGCAAATGATCCGCGCAGTGCTTATTTACACTTATGCGAAGCAGCACCTTCACAACACCCTCATTCTATAACTGCAGGTAAATTACAGTGTGGCCAAGTGATCAGTGCTTTAGTTAATACCTATTTACAAACAAAACTAAGCATTTAAAACACACTTAAAGTTCTTGTGCTTCTAACCATTGCTTAAACCAACTCATTAATCCTAAACTGCTCAATGGGTGTCCAAAATAGTATCCCTGTGAAGCATAGGCTTTTAGACTTTTTACAAACTTTAGTTGATCGAGTGTTTCAACACCTTCAAAAATAACTTTCGTCTGTTGCTGGTTATGCATTTCAACCATGCCACCTACTAAACTACGTATATTATTTTGATTACTAAAGTCTGCAGTTAATGCTGGCGATACTTTAATATATTCCACCGCTAAACTAGGTAACTTAGAAAGTAATACAGGGTTATCACCTAAACCATCAACACACACTTTTAAACCTAAACTATTAAGCCTTGCAATCATGGCTCTGCCTTTATCATCTAAGCTAGTAAAAATATGTAGCGGACATTCTAAAATTAAATCACCAGGCCTGAGTTGATGCTCACCAATAACCCCATAAACAAAATCCACAAACTCTTCGTTGAGCATTTCCGGGCCAAATAAATTAACACTTAAAGGTACCGACATTCCTTCCATACGAAGTGCCATGGCAAGCTCTCCAGCACGTTCAATAACAAAGGTAGCGAGTGAGTAACCAAGCCCTGCGATTCTAATATCATTTATAAATCGACTCGCCGACAAAGTCCCTTGAGTTGGATGCTGCCAACGTAATAGCAATTCTAAAAATTCGATTTGGCCATCACTATTTCGAATCACAGGTTGAAAAAACAGTTCAAACTCATCAGCAAAACTGATATTCGCCAGCTCAGTTAATCGCGCTTGCTGCTCTAAGTGCTCAACCGTCATCTGCTGATGATAAGCCACTATTTGTTTATCAGGTCGGCTATCAAGTGCCAAGTAAGCATGACTAATTAACTCATCAAAGCTACTGCTTTGCTGCTCACAATGTACATAACTGGCTCTTACTTTTACTTCAATCGTACAATTAGCTACATTGAATGGCTTTAAAGTCGCGCCAATAATTTGCTTTATAAGCTGTTGATGTAAATGATTATGGCTTTGTAAATCACAAATAAATGCAAAGTTTAACCCACCCAAATGCGCTAACTTAGCCTGCTCGTCAAGATAAAACACTTCATCACTATTTAATAAGTCTTTTATTCTATTTGCCGACTGAGACAAGAGTAAATCACCAAAATCTCGGCCAATGTGTTGATTAACCTGCGCAAAGCCCTCCAATCTTAAAACAATAAGTGCAGCTCTGAATGAATCTTCATTAATAAGCTCATTATATTTTTGACGTAACTGTTGTTTATCAGGGAAGCTAGTTAAAGGTGAGTTTTCAACATACACCTCAGGGTCGGTTTGCGGCTTTAAGGGTGGAGCAATCTGTGGTGCATTATCCATTGAAAAGCTACTGCTACTGAGCAGTAAAATTGGAATAAGTAACCACGCTAAATGTAGCGTAAAAAAGAGGTAACCAATAAATAATAAAGCAAGTAACCCTGTTGCACAGGCACTAACAAGTAATGGGAGTTTTTGCTTTAGTAAATTCGCTTGATATAAATGAAAACCAAACCCCAGAGCCAATAACACAACAAACCAAGGAATGGCAGTACTAACCATAGCTAAACCAATCAGCCCGGTGCATAAAAGGATGAGTCTTATTACGTTACTTTTAACGGTTAACAATACAGCAACCATTGCCATTAAAAGCGCACCACTTAAAAATATAGCTAAATTACTGTAGCTCAATAACGTTCCATCCATAGCTGAGGTACTCACTGACATTAAATAAAACATGGGTTTAAGAGTTAAGTCTTATAATTAGCTAAGTTTACCCAATATCCATAAATTTAACAGTTTATTTACTCCAAACTGATAACTTAATTGTGCTGGATGCTCAATTTGCCAATGTGCTATATCAGCGCGAGCACCTACTTTTAATACGCCTCTATCAGTAAAACCAAGAGCCTGAGCTCCGTGTGCAGTGACTCCCATTAATGCTTGCTCTGGAGTAAAATTAAATAATGTACAAGCCATATTCATCATTAATTGCAAAGAACATAACGGTGATGTGCCGGGGTTAAAATCACTGGCAATTGCGATGGGAACCTTGTATTTATTTAACAGTTCAATCGGAGGGTATTTCGTTTCTTTTAAAAAATAAAAAGCACCGGGCAGTAATACCGCCACAGTACCTGCATTTGCCATAGCTTTAACACCGGCTTCATCAAGATATTCCAAATGATCGGCCGACAAACCATTGTATTGCGCCACCAGCGCAGCACCTTGTTGATTGGATAACTGCTCAGCATGACACTTAATTGCTAACCCCAGCTTTTTAGCCGCATCAAATACTCGCTGCGTTTGCGCATAACTAAAGCCAATATCCTCACAAAACACGTCAACCGCATCGACTAAATCATGTTCAACAAGTGTGTTGAGCATTTCATTACACACTAAACTTATATAATCATCACTGCGATTTTTAAACTCTAAAGGCAATGCATGCGCGCCTAAAAAGGTATTAATGACTTCAATAGGATGATGTTGATTTAAAAGCCTAGCGACTTCTAATATTTTTTTTTCATTTTCTATATCAAGCCCATACCCTGACTTAATTTCTACCGTAGTGACACCTTCAGCTAGCAGTGCATTTAAACGATCTTTTGCTGCTACAAATAATTGTTCGTGGTCAGCCTCTCGGGTTGCTTTAACTGTACTTGCAATCCCCCCCCCTTGCGCGGCAATTTGCTGATAACTTACCCCCTGTAAACGCTGCTCAAACTCCTGTGCACGAGAACCGGCAAACACTAAGTGAGTATGGCAATCCACTAAACCCGGGGTTAACCACTGTCCTTTGATACTTACTACCGGAGTGGCTAATACATCAAAGTCAGGCAACTCAGTTTGCTTACCTAACCATGCTATTTTGCCATTTTTAATTGCTAAAGCCGCATTTTCTATCGCTCCATAAGGCGCATCAATGTTGCTATCCATAGTGGCAATATTGGCATCGGTGAGTAATAAATCGATATCATTTAACTGTTCTGTGGATTCTGTAGCTTGCATAAGTCTCTCCGCGATAGTGTTCAAACGAGTTTAAAAACACACCTTGTATATACAAGATGATTATGCCATCTTACTAGGTATTGTTTATTTTTAATATACTAAAAATATTTATGCCAGCACCTAAGTTTACGCAAATAAAACAATTTATTGTGGACAAAATACGCAGTGGGCTTTGGCTTGAAAACCAACGTGTCCCTTCAGAAAATGAACTAGCAAAACAATTTACAGTAAGCAGAATGACCGCACGTCGGGCACTTAGTGAACTCACTGATGCGGGCATTTTAACCCGTAGCCAAGGCCTAGGAACGTTTGTAGCAAGCTTCAAGTCTCAGTCGTCATTACTTGAAATAAAAAACATCGCCAATGAAGTAAAAGAGCGAAACGGAAACTACAGCTGCACAGTGCAAGTATTAGAATCGATTAATGCCGTCGCGCCAATTGCAATTGCTTTAGGTGTAGAGGTAGATAGCGTGGTGTATCGCAGTGTCATTATTCATAATGAAAACGACAGTCCCTTGCAAGTAGAGGAGCGCTTTGTAAATCCACCCCTTGCAAAAGATTATTTACAACAAGATTTTACCGCACTTACCCCGCACGAATATCTCTCAACTGTTGCCCCTTTAACGCAAGCGAGGCATACGGTAGAGGCTATTACGCCAAACAGTGAAATGTGCCAATGGCTTAATTTATATAACGAAGAGCCCTGTTTACAAGTAATACGCCGTACTTGGTCGGTAAACGGAATTGTTAGTTTTGCACGACTTATATCGCCAGGCAGTAAGTATCGCTTGGGCGGACAATTAACATTTAAAAACAATAATAAAGCGCATAACACTTAAATTTAACAGGAGTGAATAATGGATCATCGACTGGACACACAACGCACAATTCGCGCACAGCATGGTAATCAAATATCTACTAAAAGCTGGCAAACCGAAGCAGCTAAACGCATGCTAATGAATAATTTAGACCCTGATGTTGCCGAGCACCCTCAAGCTTTGGTGGTGTATGGCGGAATTGGCCGTGCTGCCCGTGACTGGCCAAGCTACGACAAAATAATTGAGACGCTTGAGCGCCTTGACGATGACGAAACCCTATTAGTGCAATCAGGTAAACCGGTGGGGGTATTTAAAACTCATAGCAACGCACCGCGGGTATTAATTGCAAATTCTAACCTTGTTCCGCACTGGGCTAACTGGGAACATTTTAACGAGTTAGATAAAAAAGGCTTGATGATGTACGGCCAAATGACCGCTGGCTCTTGGATTTATATCGGTTCTCAAGGGATTGTTCAAGGCACTTACGAAACCTTTGTAGCTATGGCAAAACAACATTTTTCAGGCGATGCCAAAGGTAAGTGGGTGCTAACAGGTGGCCTAGGAGGAATGGGCGGTGCACAACCATTAGCAGCAACCATGGCAGGCTTTAGTGCCTTAGTAGTGGAATGTGATGAAAGCCGGATCGATTTTCGAATAAAAACAGGGTACGTCGACGTAAAAGCCACAGATCTTGAGCATGCATTAAAATTAATAACCGATGCCTGTGTCAAAGGTGAAGCGCTTTCTGTGGGTTTACTTGGTAACGCGGCTGATGTTTTTAGTACCTTAGTAAAAAGTGGTATTACTCCCGATATAGTCACCGATCAAACCTCAGCCCATGATCCGCTTAACGGCTATCTACCACAAGGTTGGAGTATGGAGCATGCAGCAAAAATGCGAATCGATAATCCACAAGCAGTGGTCAAAGCGGCCAAACAGTCAATGGCAGTTCAAGTAACAGCGATGTTGGCACTACAAGATGCAGGCGCAGCAACTACCGACTATGGCAACAATATTCGTCAAATGGCGCTCGAAGAAGGCGTAGCAAATGCATTTGATTTCCCTGGGTTTGTACCTGCTTATATTCGTCCATTATTTTGTGAAGGTATTGGCCCATTTAGATGGGTAGCACTCTCAGGCGATCCCGAAGATATTTATAAAACAGACGCAAAAGTAAAAGAGCTCATTCCTGATGATAAGCATTTGCATAACTGGCTTGATATGGCGCGTGAGCGAATTCAATTTCAAGGCTTACCTGCACGTATTTGTTGGGTTGGCTTAAAAGACCGAGCGCGTCTAGCGGTTGCCTTTAATGAAATGGTTAAAAACGGTGAGCTTAAAGCACCGGTAGTTATTGGCCGCGATCATCTTGACTCAGGCTCAGTAGCTAGTCCTAATCGTGAAACAGAGAGCATGCAAGATGGCTCCGATGCTGTCTCTGATTGGCCTTTATTAAATGCCCTGCTCAATACCGCAGGCGGTGCTACTTGGGTATCGCTTCATCATGGCGGTGGTGTAGGTATGGGCTTTAGCCAGCATTCAGGTGTGGTTATTGTTGCCGATGGTACCGATGAAGCAGAGCAACGCCTTGCAAGAGTGCTTTGGAATGATCCTGCTACCGGTGTGATGCGCCATGCCGATGCCGGTTATGACATTGCAAAAAATTGTGCACAACAACAAAACCTAGACCTACCTATGCTTAACAAGGATAAGTCATGATTTCATACACACTTACACCGGGTCAGCTTGAATTACATACCTTAAGAAAAATTAATCAATCGGCCGTAGATTTAACTTTGGCAACTGAAGCCGCTACACAAATAGCAGCCAGTGCCCAGACCGTTCAAGACGTAATAAACGAGCAGCGTACTGTATATGGTATTAATACCGGCTTTGGTTTATTAGCCAATACAAAAATAGCGAATGATGAGCTAGAACTATTACAACGCAGTATTGTGCTTTCACACGCTGCGGGCATTGGCGAGTTAATGGATGACAGCACAGTCAGATTAATGATCACCCTAAAAGTAAACTCTTTATCACGGGGTTATTCTGGTATTCGTCTAGCTGTAATTGAGTTTTTTATACAGCTACTTAGAAATGAAGTGTATCCATGCGTGCCTAAAAAAGGCTCAGTGGGCGCATCGGGCGATTTAGCCCCCCTTGCTCATATGTGCCTGCCTTTATTAGGTGAAGGGAAAATGCGCTATCAAGGAGAGCTAATAAGCGCAGAGCAGGGGCTAAAAATTGCAGGGCTTGAGCCACTGACATTAGCTGCGAAAGAAGGCTTAGCACTACTAAATGGCACACAGGCCTCTACTGCATTCGCACTGCAGGGCTTATTTAGAGCAGAAGATTTGTACGCACAAAGCTGTGTTATTGGCTCTATAAGTATTGAGGCCGCCATGGGCAGTCGCGCACCGTTTGATGCTCGTATTCATGAGGTTCGTGGTCAAAAAGGGCAAATTGATACCGCGCACGTATTTAGAGAGCTATTAAGCACCCACTCACAAATTAGTGACTCACATATTAATTGTGAAAAAGTACAAGACCCTTATTGCCTGCGCTGCCAACCGCAAGTACTTGGTGCGTGTTTAACCCAAATACGCCAAGCCGCCGAAGTATTACTGTGTGAATCAAACGGGGTAACCGATAACCCACTCGTTTTTGCCGATGTGGGGGATATTATTTCAGGTGGAAACTTTCATGCTGAGCCCGTTGCTATGGCCGCTGATAACCTTGCAATTGCCATTGCCGAAATTGGCGCCTTAGCTGAGCGACGTATTGCCCTACTGATTGACTCTAATTTATCAAAATTGCCGCCATTTTTAGTTGAAAACGGTGGGGTAAATTCAGGGTTTATGATTGCTCAAGTAACCGCAGCTGCGCTCGCCTCTGAGAACAAGTCACTAGCACACCCAGCTTCGGTAGACAGCTTACCGACCTCAGCTAATCAAGAAGACCATGTCTCTATGGCAACTTTTGCTGCTAGGCGCTTAGTTGATATGGCTAATAATACGCAAGGCGTGTTAGCCGTTGAGTGGCTAAGTGCTTCTCAAGGGCTAGAGTTTAGAAAGCCGCTACATGCGTGTGAACAGGTGGAGCATGCTAAGGCGCTGCTACGCCAACATGTTAGCTATTACGACAAAGACCGCTACTTTGCCCCCGATATTGAAGCGGCCAACAGACTACTAAGTGAAGGTAAGTTGTGCGACTTTATAAAAAATTCGCCCTTACCTTCTTATTAAATAGCCTGAACTCTGGTTAAGAGATTTACTAACGTATTGAATCAATATGATATTTATGTTTATTTTCTCTAGCCAGAGATTTCCAGTGAAAACAAGGCGGAATTACGCGTCGAAAGCTCGCCTATTGCAAGTAAATTCAACGCAGTTAGCACTGAAAATAGCTGCTTGAGATAGATTTATTATTCAGAGTTCAGGTTAAATACCATACTGATAACTAAAACCCAGCGCTTCTATCGCTGAGCCAATAACTTTGCGCTCAGCGACTTCATCACTACTAAAACTGGGCATTTGTGTGCCATACAGCTCACACTTTTGTGCATAATAATCTGCTTTGCTCGGGTGCGCAGGGTTAACTACATTATAAATGCTTTGCCCTTGTGACCAATTGTTAAGTACCGCATAAATGGCATTGATCACATCTTGTTGATGCACCATGTTCACCACTTGCTGACTAGAGGTGTTGAGCTCCTTACCTGCCACAAAACGACCCGGCTCTCTGTTTGGCCCCAACAATCCGGCTAATCTTAGAACTTTACCTTGCTGTTCAAGTACTTGCTCTTCAGCATCATAGAGCTTTATTTGTCGCTCGTTAGTGCCAGATATATCGCTACTTTCACTATAAACTCCAGGCTCTTGATCATACACCCCAGTCGATGAGCATAATAAAAAACCTTTGCAATTAAGTTCAGTTGCCAGCTTTAACCCCTGCTCCAGCACTTGAGAATAATCACTTTCGCTGTCACGACTGCGCGGAGGTATAGCACACACCCAGTACGCGTTTTGTAAATCCACTTGGTGCTGCAGCTCGCCGTTTTGTAGAACAAACTGACGCTCAAAATCAAATTGATGAGTGTCACTACGATGAGTTCCTTGCACTTGCCAACCTTGTTTTTGTGCATCAATACATAAGGCTTGGCCAAGCCAACCAGCGCCAAGGACTACTAAGTTATCTTTGTTGGTTTGCACTTTATTACCCTTTTATTAAACTCAATCAACGTGTTATATAGCAATAAAAAAGATGACTAACTCTATGCTACTAAAAATAATATTAGCAAACGCTGGTTACAGAAGATATTAACATACACCTTTTTTACGATTAACAACCTCTTTAATGATAAAGCTTCCGTGCATACACATCTGCCGATAAACCGCATGACTTAAGTGACCTACCGAGATTAATTAATAAAATTATTGCTCAATTTAAGGATTAAAAAACGATAGCGACAAACAAGGCATTTAAGGGTGAAATTTAAGCGCTTTGCTCTTGTTTTTAATTTATTCAACACCATATCTTTAAAGCATTTCTAATCAACTTTAGCTACATAATGCTATTTTTATGAGCGAGATCTCATTTTTCTGTTTTAAATGAAGATCTTTTTATTGAGGTAGTTTGATGTTTAGCAGAGTCTGGTATAGTAGCGCAGGTAATAAACAGTGCTTTTTAAGCAGCTTAATACAAAATTGCTAATTAATGTGTCCTAAAGGTTAATTCAAAGAATACATTAATTATCAATTGTAAAAAATGGGTTAGCCGATGCACGGCTAGCAAAAAAACACATTGTAACGGTTTTATCATGATATCTAATTTATTTACCAAGATTTTTGGTAGTCGCAATGACCGCACTATTAAAAACCTAAGAAAGACGGTCGCACTGATCAATGCACTTGAAACGCAACTAGAAGCGCTTTCAGATGAAGATTTAAAAGCTAAAACAGCTGAGTTTAGAGAACGTTACGATAACGGACAAAGCCTAAGCGATATTCTACCAGAAGCATTTGCTGTGGTACGTGAGGCGTCAAAGCGTGTAAACGGTATGCGTCACTTCGACGTGCAATTATTAGGTGGTATGGTTTTACAACAAGGCCGTATTGCAGAAATGCGTACTGGTGAAGGTAAAACCCTAACCGCGACACTTCCAGCATATTTAAATGGCTTAACAGGTAAAGGCGTTCATGTCATTACCGTAAATGACTACTTGGCTAAGCGTGATGCTGAAACCAACCGTCCACTATTTGAGTTTTTAGGCTTAACCGTTGGTTGTAATGTTCCGGGCATGATGCCACAACAGAAAAAACAAGCTTATGCAGCTGACATCACTTACGGTACCAATAACGAGTTTGGTTTTGACTACCTACGTGACAACATGGCATTTAGCATTGATGAGCGCGTTCAACGCCCATTATTTTATGCCGTAGTGGATGAAGTGGATTCAATCCTAATTGATGAAGCGCGAACGCCGCTTATTATTTCAGGCCCAGCTGAAGACAGCTCAGAGCTTTACACTGAAATAAATACCATTGTTCCTTTACTTGAACTACAAGAAAAAGAAGATGAGGAAGGGATTGAAGGTGATGGCGATTTCACTATCGATGAAAAATCTAAGCAAGTTCACCTAACTGAGCGTGGGCAAATAAAAGTTGAAGAGCTACTTACAGAGCGCGGCTTAATTGAAGAAGGTGATTCACTGTACTCAGCAGCGAGCATTACGCTACTCAGTCACGTTTATGCAGCTCTTCGTGCGCACAAGCTTTACCAAAAAGATGTTGACTACGTTATTAAAGAAAACGAAGTTATCATTATTGATGAGCACACAGGTCGCTCTATGGAAGGACGCCGTTGGTCAGAAGGTTTACACCAAGCTGTAGAAGCAAAAGAAGGTGTGAAAATTCAAAACGAGAACCAAACGTTAGCTTCTATTACGTTCCAAAATTACTTCCGCTTGTACGAAACGCTAGCAGGTATGACAGGCACAGCCGATACAGAAGCGTTTGAGTTTCAGTCTATCTACGGTTTAGACACAGTTGTTATGCCAACCAATAAGCCAATGATCCGTGATGATCGCGCAGATTTGGTGTACCTAACGCAAGAAGAAAAGTACGAAGCCATTTTAGCAGACATTAAAGACTGTCAAGAACGTGGTCAGCCAGTACTTGTAGGTACTATCTCAATTGAAAGCTCTGAGTACTTGTCGCAGTTTTTACGCAAAGAAAAAATTAAGCACAACGTACTTAATGCTAAATTCCACGCACAAGAAGCAGATATTGTTTCTGATGCGGGCTTACCAGGCACAGTCACCATTGCCACCAACATGGCCGGTCGTGGTACCGATATTGTACTGGGTGGTAATTGGAATAGTGAAGTTGAAAAACTTGAAAACCCAACTGACGAACAAATTGCCGAAATTAAAGCCGCATGGAAGATTCGCCATGACGCAGTAATTGATGCCGGCGGTTTACACATTATTGGTACAGAGCGTCATGAATCACGTCGTATTGATAACCAATTACGTGGTCGTTCTGGCCGTCAAGGTGATGCCGGTTCAAGCCGTTTCTACCTATCGATGGATGATGCGTTAATGCGTATTTTTGCCGGTGAGCGCATGACCAACATGATGCGTAAACTAGGTATGCAACGTGGCGAAGCCATTGAACACCCATGGGTTAACCGCGCAATCGAAAACGCCCAGCGTAAAGTAGAAGCACGTAACTTTGATGTGCGTAAACAGCTACTTGAGTACGATGATGTAGCAAACGATCAACGTCGTGTTGTTTACTCTCAACGTAACGAATTGCTTGAAGAAGGTGATATTTCAGAAACGATTACCGCTATCCGTGGTGATGTGCTCGCGGGTGTAATTGATCAATACATTGCCCCACAAAGCTTAGCTGAAATGTGGGATGTCCCAGGGCTTGAAGAGCGCTTAAAGCAAGATTTCCTAATTGAGTTACCAATTACTCAGTGGTTAGCTGATGACAATAAACTGTACGAAGAAAAACTTCGTGAGCGTATTGAAGAAGCGGTTGAACAAGCTTACAAGCAAAAAGAAGAAATGGTCGGCGATTCTGTACTTCGTCAGTTTGAAAAAGCCATTATGCTTCAAAGTCTTGACCAACATTGGAAAGACCACCTTGCTGCAATGGATCACTTACGCCAAGGTATTCACTTACGTGGTTACGCACAAAAGAATCCTAAGCAAGAATACAAACGTGAGTCGTTTGAGTTATTCTCTGAAATGCTAGAAAACTTAAAAGTCGATGTGGTCGGTATTTTAAGTAAAGTGCAAGTTCGCGCTGAAGAAGATGTTGAAAAAGTAGAAGAGCAACACCGTAAAAGTGAAAATGCCCCTCGCGAATATCAACATGAAGAAGCAGAACACGTAGGTGGTGAAGCACCGCAAAGCGCTCAGGTTATGGCGCGTAGCGAGCCAAAAGTTGGCCGTAACGATCCATGTCCATGTGGTTCAGGTCAAAAATACAAACAATGTTGTGGTAAATTAAAATAACACCACTTTGTTACGTTAGATAAAAAGCGACGCTTGCGTCGCTTTTTTTATGCTATTTAAGGGAGAGGTAATGACTAAAGTAATCATCAATGTTGCTGTGGGTGTAATTAAAAAAAATAACAATTTGTTTATTTGTAAACGTGCAGATGAGCAACATCAAGGTGGGTTATGGGAGTTTCCTGGTGGCAAAGTTGAAGCCGGAGAAAGTGTGTTTCAAGCCCTAAAACGTGAACTGCTAGAAGAAGTAGGGCTGACTATTCATAGTTCAAGCGAACTTATCATTATAGAGCATGACTATGGCGATAAATGCGTACGACTTAATGTGCATGTGGTCAGTAACTTTAATGGTCAAGCTCATGGCGCAGAAGGACAACCAAGCGAATGGGTCAGCATAGACGAACTTGATAACTATGATTTTCCTGCTGCTAATGTTGAGATAATCAGCGCCATAAAAACAAAATATAGCTAGTAAAAGTAACTAAAAAGCCAGTGAACATGATGCTCACTGGCTTTTTATTTTGCGATTAGTTTAAGCTAATTTTAGCTTAAATTACCAAATTTTTACGCGATCTTCAGGCTTGATATACATTTTATCGCCCTCTTTAACATCAAACGCTTGGTAAAATTCTGGCATGTTCGACAAAATACCAATTACGCGATAATGACTCGGTGAATGTGAATCCGTCATTAAACGATTACGTAATGCCTCATCACGGTATTTACGACGCCAAATTTGCGACCATCCCATAAAGAAGCGTTGGTCACCCGTATAACCTTCAATAATGGGCGCTTTCGAATCACCTAGCGATAACTGATACGCTTTATAAGCGACGGTTAAGCCGCCTAAATCACCAATGTTTTCACCCAGTGTCAGCTCACCATTAACGCTGGCATCTTCAAACGGTTTATATTGATTATACTGTGCAACTAGGGCAGCACTTCGCTGTTCAAACTGCTTAAGGTCTGACTCGCTCCACCAATTACGTAAATTGCCATCACCGTCGTATTTTGCCCCTTGGTCGTCAAAGCCATGGCCTAACTCATGGCCAATAACCGCACCAATAGCACCATAGTTAACAGCATCATCCGCTTCTAAATTAAAGAAAGGAGGCTGCAGAATCGCCGCAGGGAATACTATTTCGTTATTCACTGGATTGTAGTAAGCATTCACTGTTTGTGGAGTCATATGCCACTCAGATCGATCAACTGGCTTACCTAATTTAGCAATCATATCTGCATAAGCCCATTCACTGTAGCGAATATAGTTACCTACCAGTTCATCAGGGTTAATCGCTAAATCTGAGTAATCTTTCCATTTATCTGGGTAACCAATTTTAGGGGTAAACTTATTGAGTTTTTCTTGCGCCGCCACTTTTGTTTCAGGGCTCATCCACTCAAGGTTTTCAATTGCCACTGAATAGCCTTTAATCACATTATCAACTAACTCTTCCATACGTGCTTTTGCTTCTGGCGGGAAGTTTTCTTTAACGTAGACTTTACCTAAAATTTCACCCAGTACACTGTTTGATGCATCAACGGCTTGCTTCCAAAGTGGTGCTTGCTCTTCAACACCACGCAACGTGGTGCTGTAAAAATTAAACTTCAAATCCACTAAATCTTTATTAAGTAGCTGCGCGTAATTACTAACAAAATGGAATTTTAAATAGTTTTGCCAAACAGCTAAGTCAGTATTGTTGAAAATCTCTGCAAATTTTTCAAAGTAACTTGGTTGGCGCACAATTAACTCTTGAGCATCAACGCCAACTGCTTCGAAATAGGCATTTAAATCAAACTCACCCATTAGCGAGTTAGCTTCAGCTACCGTCATTTTATTGTATGACTTAGTTGCATCACGGCTTTGCACTCGGCTCCACTGTGCATCAGCAAGTGTCGTTTCAAGTGCTAATATCGCTTTGGCTGCATCAGCGGCATTATTAACGCCAGCTTTAGCTAAAATATCGGTGATATACGTTTGATAAGCCGCGCGAATTTTTGTGAATTTTTCATCATCTTTTAAATAGTAGTCGCGGTCAGGTAAACCAAGTCCCGCTTGATAGGCATAAAGCGCATTTTCACTTGAGTTTTTAGCGTCATTATTAACATACCAGCCAAAAGGAAGATCGCCACCTTTAACTTGTAGCTGTGCCATCAGTGTGACCAACGCGGCTTTATCTTTCACTGTATCAATGCTTTTAATAGCTGGCTCAAGTGGCAAAATACCTAACTCTTCACGAGCATTTTCAGCCATATAGCTAGAATAAAATGCACCAATCTTATATTCATCTGAACCTGGTTTTGCACTACTATTAGCACTGGCGTTTTCAAGCACTGTTTTCATTGCTTTTTGCGATTCATCATATAACTGTGAGAACGACCCATAGTTAGACTTGTCACCTGGAATCTCAGTTTTTGCTAACCATTGACCATTAACATGGTAATAAAAATCATCCTGTGCACGAACACTTTTATCCATATTTTGTAAATCAACACCTAGCGCACCAGGAGCCGCCACCGGTGCAGTTACTGTGGTTGATTCTGCTTTCATTTGTTGTGGCTGTTCGCCGCAGCCAACCAAACCTAACGCCAATGCAATACTGGCGGCAGTCATTGTTATTTTTTTCATAAGAATTCCGTATATTAATTAGAATAAATACGCATTTCATTAAGATTTGATAACTCAAAAAACAACAATAGGATGCAGTCTATTACCTGCTTAATGAAATACGCATCAGCTACAACCTAATTTAGGAAGCACTAGCTAAGCATAATAAACCTGATTTAAATAACAATGAAATCGAATATGTAACAAAGTATTTTGCGTTTGTTCAAAGCGTGAAAAAGAGCCTAGTGTGAGGGCTAGCTAGGGCTTACTTTTGCCATGTAAAGCTAAGCGCTGCAGCTTTTCTTTTAATGAAGGAGGAGCAGAATCGGCGATCGCATTCAAATAATCAGCCGTTTGCTCACTCATTTTAAGAGAGTTAGTCGCTTGGCTATCTGTCGCTTTAGGACGATTACTTAATCGTTGGGTTGCTTGTGGATTGGCGGTAATTTTTATTTGCCCAAGCTCTGCCATACCTGCGGCTCTAAAATGAGACTGCATATCCATTTTTAAATAATTAAGCCTAAGAGCAATAGGAGCTGAAACAGCTTCTATCATCAGTGTGCCGTCACGATAATTACTTACTCGACATTTATCGCCTAGCTTAGGCCCTAAAAAATCGCGTAACAGTTGTTGCTGTGTATCCAATGCTTGGCTTTTTCCCGCATAGGCTGCTAAACGGTTGTTTAGCCCAGCCATAATGTCGGTTAATGGTTTTGGCGCATATCTATCTTTAGCCATATCACACCTTAAAAACCTCAAAGGAAAGTTTGCTTAAATTAAGCTTAATTTAAGCAAACAAAGTGGGTGTATACCAATTCGCTGAATTAAGTATTATTGTGGATGGGTATTAAGCACCCGCAATTTGCATTTGCTCAATCAGCACTGAGCCCGTTTGAATACCACCACGTCGCTCTATATCGCCACCAATAGCTGAAATACCTTTAAACATATCTCTTAAGTTACCAGCAATAGTTATTTCACTTACTGGGTACTGTATTTCACCATTTTCAACCCAAAAACCAGCTGCACCACGAGAGTAGTCACCAGTCACGGTATTTACACCCTGCCCCATAAGTTCAGTGACTAACAAACCCGTGCCCATGGTTTTTAATAGTGTAGCTAAATCCTGATGGGTTTGCTCAACCAACCAGTTATGAATACCACCGGCGTGGCCTGTTGGCGTCATATTCATTTTACGCGCTGCATAGCTCGCTAATAAATATGTTTGCAATTCACCACCGTGTATTATTTCTCTGTCTAGAGTTTTAACCCCTTCGCTATCAAAAGGTGATGACGCTAACCCTTTTAGTAAGTGTGGGCGCTCTGAAATATTAACGGTTTTGCTGAACACTTGTGTACCTAAGCTATCCAGTAAAAAGCTGGATTTACGATACAGTGCGCCACCGCCGATTGCAGACACTAAATGGCCAAACAATGAGTTAGCAATATCGGCTCTAAAAATAACCGGCACTTTCATGGTACCTAGTTTTTGACTGTTTAGTTTAGCTAGGGTTTCTGCAGCGGCTTCAAGCCCAACACTTGCAGCATCTTTTAGCCCGGCTTGATCGCGGGAAATTGTGTAGGCTGAGTCGCGCTGCATATGCTCGCCCTCTTTGCCTATTACCATAGTGCTTATGCTATGGCGTGTTCTCGGGTAGCCTGCAATTAAACCATGACTATTGCCATACACTCGCAGCCCTTGATGTGAAGAAAAGCTAGCACCATCAGAATTCACAATTCGCTCATCCGCATTTAATGCGGCTTGCTCAGCAGCATGACATAAATCAATCCCTTGCTCAGGACTTACATCCCAAGGGTGAAATAAATCTAAATCTTTAGGCGAAAACTCAAGTAATTCTTTATCAGCAATACCATTACACGGATCATCTGAGGTGAATTTAGCAATATCTATGGCTTTTTCGACCACAGATCGCAATGTTTTTGGATTTAAGTCAGCCGTAGAGGCGGAGCCTTTGTTATTACCAACATACACGCTAATACCTAAACCACCGTCTTGATTAAACTCAATGGTTTCTACCTCGCCCATGCGCGTACTTACCGACAGCCCTGATGTGCTCGACATAGCAGCTTCTGCAGCAGTAGCGCCTAGTTTTTTTGCATGTTCGAGTACTTCAGAAACGGCATCTTTTACTTGAGAAATTTGCGAATAAATTGGATCTTGGTGTTGGCTTTTCATAAATTCTGTCCTGAGCCCAGAAGGCAATGTTGCACACATTTTTTATATTTAAATGCTAACACACTCACTGCACCACATCAGCTAATATTAATCACTAAAAGAATCGCGTATAATAGACAAAGTTATTTTTACTTAAGAGCACCCCATGGCGAAGAAAAAAGGCAAGCCTGCTGAAATTGAAGAAGAAATTATATATGTATCAAAAAGTGAACTTAAGCGCGAAGCGCAAGAGTTTCATCAGTTAGGGTCTGAAATTGCCAAAATGGGTAAAAAGCAGCGCGAACGCTTACCGCTTAATGATGACTTAAAAGAAGCAATGGTTGTTGCCGATAAAATTAGTAATAAAAGTGATGCATACCGCCGCCACTTAAATTACATAGCAAAAACCCTTCGTACAGTAGAAAATATTGAAGAAATTAAAGCGATCATTGATGTAATGCTTAATAAAAATAACCAAGCAGAGGTTATGATCAAAAAGATTGAGCAGCTGCGCAGTGATTTAATTGAGCAAGGCGATGACTTAATCAACGAAACAATTGAACAATACCCAGCTCTTGAGCGCCAAAAAATGCGCCAACTGGTGCGTAATGCGGCCAAAGAAGTAAAAGCAGAAAAGCCTGCGAGAGGCTACAAAGAGCTATTTCAGTATTTAAAAGACGCCATAATGTAACGCAGCCACGTTACATACTAAAAAGATGCTACGGCATCTTTTTTTGTTGTAGATCAAAACCCCTTCCTCTTTCCTTTTTTACAATACGCAGCAACTAAAAAGATAAGGTGCGCGTGATGATTAAACTTCCTCAATGGGATCAAACTTTAATAAACAAATACAATGTATCGGGCCCGCGTTACACGTCTTACCCGACTGCACTTTCGTTAGCTGACGGCTATCAGCAACAAGATTTGATTAGCGCTATTGAATCATCGCAAACCCGTGCTTTGTCTTTATATATTCACATTCCTTTTTGTAGCCAGCTTTGCTATTACTGTGGCTGTAATAAAGTTATTACTCGCCATCAATCTAAAGCTGATACCTACCTAGATTTTTTAGCTAAAGAAATCGTCGCACAAGCGCCGCTATTTCAAGACTATCGGGTTGAGCAATTACATTTAGGAGGCGGTACTCCAACCTTTTTGACCGCAGCCCAAATGACTCGCTTAGTAAAGCTACTAGAGCAACACTTTAACTTTAGCGATACCTGTGAGCGCGGTATAGAAATAGACCCTCGCTCACTGGCTGACAATATGCTGATTGACTTAAGCGAGATGGGATTTAATCGTGTGTCATTTGGTATTCAAGATTTTAATGATCAAGTTCAGCTAGCTGTTAACCGCCCTCAACATGTTGATGAGGTAAAGCAGTTAATTACCCAAGCAAAACAATTAGGCTTTAAATCAATTAATGCAGATATGATTTATGGCCTGCCTCTACAAACACCTGAGAGTTTTAAGCAAACTATTGAGCAACTGATTGCTTTAGACCCCGACCGTGTTTCAGTATTTAACTACGCTCATTTACCTGATCGTTTTGCCGCTCAACGTAAAATAAAAGATGCTGATTTACCCAGTGCCCATAATAAGCTCACTATGTTCAAAAATACCCTAGAGCAAATGACACAGGCGGGCTATCAATTTATAGGTATGGATCACTTTGCAAAAGTTGATAATGAATTGGCTATTGCTCAAAATAGCGGCCAACTTCATCGTAACTTTCAAGGTTACACTACCCATGGAGAATGTGATTTACTAGGCTTAGGGGTCTCGTCAATATCGCAAATAGGCACAGCCATACTACAAAATAAAAAAGAGCTAAAACACTATTACCAAACAATCGATGAGCAAGCAGGCAGTGCCATTAATAAAGGCATGCATTTAACCCAAGATGACCTTATTCGAGCGGATGCAATTAAACAACTTATTTGCCAGTTTGAGCTTGATATGAGCGTATTCGCGAACAGACATAAAATCAGCTTTAATGACTACTTTAAAGATGCCTTAGAGGCACTCGCACCATTAATTGCCGATGAAATGGTAACAATAGAAAAGAACCTAATTAGCGTAACACCAAAAGGGAATTTATTTATTCGTATTATTTGTATGTGCTTTGATGCGCACTTACAAAAACAAATAAATGCCACTCGCTTCTCACGGGTTATATAATTTAAAAAATAGCGCGCATAAAAAAAGCAGACCTAGGTCTGCTTTTTTATACTGTAAAATTTAAGTGCTAGTTAAAAACCACGTTTTCGCTGCCTTGGGCTGCTTTAAACTCAACAATAATTTTTTTACAGTCAGCTTCAATTTCATCACTCAGTGATTCTTCTGCGCGCCAGCGTGCGGTATCTTGCTTAAAAATTTCTTTTTTAGCGTACTTTTTGCGCGAATCGTGAGTTGGCATTTCTTTTACCACGTCGTACATTTTATAAATGCCTGGGTATGCAGTTGTTAAGTCACGCTCAGTATCAAAACTATATTGCGACATCAGCACCCAAATACGTAAACAGCCCTCAGAGTAATCACATTGCTTTTCATTCATCGCACGTGCAATTAAATGAATACTATCGGCTAGCTTTGCATTACGTTTTAAACGCGACTGCTTAAGTTTTTGCTGTTGCTCTGCCTGTTGTTTGCTAATTAGCTTTTTTTGCACATTTAGCTTGTAGAGCAACTGACCCGCATAAAATGCCAAGCCCGCTATAATAGCAGCACCTACAACTAAGGCTAAGATCACTGCTGTACTCATTGCGTATCCTTATTACTTATCTTCGTCGTCATCTAGCCATTCATTAGCTAGGTCGTTTGATAGGTATTGATCAAAATCTGAATTACTTTCTTCATCACTGAAGTCATCTTCAAATTCTTCTTCATCTTCAATGCCTAATAACTTACACAGCACTTGGTGACGCGCTATACGGCTATTAAAGTATTTAGCATCTTTACCCGTTAGCATTTCACCTTGCTCATGACGCTCAACTAATTTAAGCAAGCGCTCATCATTTTCAAGCGCCTCTAATTCTTGCTCAGGCGTTAACTCAGGCTCAATCGCCTTTTTAAGCTCTGCTACAGGCTTAAGGTTACGTTTCATTTCGACTTTTGGTTCAGCGGCTGGGGCAACTAATGGTACTGCTTTTTTACTACCAACACGTTTGTCTTTAGCAGCCGAACCTGTTTTTTGAGTGTCATTACTCAATGCATCAGGTGCATTACGTGAACCAGGCTTAGCGCCTTTGGTTTTCTTTACACGTTGCTCTTTCAATGCACGCATTTCTTTAAGCTTATCTTGGCTTAAACGAACGGGTCCATTTGATGGAATTTTACGTGACTTTTTCTTTCTACTCATATCTTGATCGTCTCACTTAAGAGGTTTTGAGCGAGGCGCAACTCAATGGGCATCGCGATGCTGGCCTAGCCAGAAGAATTCGGTTTGCGTTTTAGAGGTTGGGTTTCTCTATATATACGCCAAAGCATATTTAGATGCTTTTTTTAAACGGGGGGTATTGTAACAGGACAAATAAAAAGGCGGTAGAGAAAACATCTCTACCGCCTGCTAATCTGAGCGCCATTATATGGACACTTCTCCCTTCGACTTTTTAGTCTTTATTATTTTTATTATTATTTCTTTATCCGTATTATTATTATTTATCTTCCGTGTAGCATTCCATTTTGTTTTTATTATTAAACTTCCATGAGTTTTTATTATTTTCGGTCTTTCCTGACACTTTTTTGTTATTTCCTTTAGTAGCACTCTCAATGTGCTATTCAGTCGTGCCGCGCTACGATCCTTATAACGTTTTCCTATTTGTTATTATTGTTGCGACAGGGGTTAATTTACTCGTTAATAATTTTGTTACAACTAATTTATATCTTTTTTCTTATGTAAAACATAACAAAAGACGTTAAAAATCATAAATTACAATAAGTTAAATTAAAAAACAAAAATAAAATGAGACTTTTCTTACAATAGAGTATGGTCAATGTCTTACAAGTAAAGGGGCTTTATCGGTCATTGCAGAAACAAAAAAAGCAGCCAAGGCTGCTTTTTGTCTACTTAACATTGTATTATGTTAACAATATCTAAATAAATACGACTTTAGTGTAGACCGCCAAGGTATTTAGATAATGTTTCAATGTCTTTATCTGTTAGTTTCTTAGCAATATCTTGCATAACACCATTTAGGTCGTTATTACGAGTGCCATCTCTGAACTGTTCAAGTTGTGACTTGATGTATTCTGGATGTTGAAAAGAAATTTTTGGGAATTTAGCTAATGAAGAGCCATTACCACGTGGACCATGACAAGCCGCACATGATGGAATTCCGCGTTCAGCGTCACCCGCTTTGTACAACATAGCGCCTGTTTCTTGAACATCTTTAGGTGTAGCACCTTCAGACATATTTAAAGAAGCAAAATAAGCAGATAAGTCTTTCATATCTTGATCGCTCAATGGCATTGCCATGCCGCTCATTACTGGATTCATTCGACCTTCTTTACCGCCCGAAGTCATACCTAATTTAAATTCAGTAAGTTGTTTGTATATGTAATCTGCGTGTTGGCCTGCAATTTTTGGGTAGATGTTAACCGGCGCATTACCGTCTGGGCCGTGACAAGCCGCACACGTTGCTGATTTTTCTTTACCTGCGTTTACATCGCCATCAAATGCTGTTGCGTTGCTTGCTGACAACGCACCAAGCAATATAGTTAAAGATAGTGCTATTTTTTTCATGGTGAATTCTCTGTTTCCGACCCTGTATCATCTACAATATGGATGTTGTGATTTTTATATTCTACACGATATTAAATTCTCTGGCACGTTTTCTACACACATTAAACCTATAAATTATAGGGTTTTGAGTAAAATTAATCGCTAAGCCAGTTAAAATGTACCATCAGCAACGGTTTTACATGCTCAAATACACTTTTTAATAGCTACTTTATAGTATAAAATACGCGCCACGGGTGAATTTGGTTTACCCAATGTTATTTTTTTTAGTTTTAGGAGAGCCTGTGCTCAAATCTCGTATCAAGTATAACACTGCGTCTTTTGTTACAAGCGCGCCAGACATCACTAAATTACCTGCTGATACGGGAATTGAAGTCGCGTTTGCCGGTCGCTCAAATGCAGGTAAATCAAGTGCGCTTAATGCCCTTACCGATCAAAAGTTAGCACGTACTAGTAAAACACCTGGCCGTACTCAGCTGATCAACACATTTGAACTTGCCGATGTCGATGACATGCGCCTAATTGACTTACCAGGTTATGGCTTTGCGAAAGTGCCAATTGAAATGAAAAAGAAATGGCAAAAGTCGCTAGGCGAATACCTACAAAAACGTCAAAGCTTAAAAGGTATTGTGGTGTTGATGGATATTCGTCACCCATTAAAAGATTTAGACCGTGATTTAATTAATTGGGCTGTAGGTAGTGAAATTCCAGTATTGGCACTATTAACTAAAGCAGATAAGCTCAAGCAAGGTCCACGTAAATCACAGGTACTTAGTGTTCGTCGTGAATTGAGTGAATTAGATGGCGATATAACAGTTCATGCATTTTCATCACTTAAAGGCACAGGCTTAACAGAAGTCGCTAAAAAGTTAGATGAGTGGTACTTAGGTCCAATCGTAGCAATTCCACCTGCTGACACAGAGTAATTACCCTAAATAAAACCGCTCATTCGCGGAGGTAATAAAATAGCCGAGCTCATCTGTTTCGGCTATTTCAGCCCACTGATAAAACACATTTCTGGCAACTCGCGCAAAACAACCATAGGGTAATTGCATATAAGGCACTGCAGCGCCTTTGTAATTATTAATATATAGCGGCTCAGTACGACTTAGTAGCCAGGTACGCTGTAGGTTATCAATACAACAAATAACATCACCATCAGAGGTCGACTCACGATGCCAACTTACAATAATAAATGGCGCATCCTTAACCTCAATCACAATTTTCTCTACTGGCGTTTTTAAATAAAACTGTCCATCTTCGCGGCACAACACACTAGCAAACAGCTTTATCATGGCTTGGCGGGTAATTTCACTACCCGCATAAAACCATTTACCTTGCTCGTCAATCAGCAGTGGCAATTGCCCGCAATGAGCAGGCTGCCATTGTTCAAAAGGTTTACTTGGCTCGCTTAGTTGCTGACTAAGTTCGTTAAGAGAAATCACTGTTTTTTAAAGGTCAGTGCAAAAGTAACCGGTACCGCAGTAGCAATCGAAGGTAAGCCGGCTAGTTTTTGTAACTGCATTATCCCTTCGGTGACTTTAAAGTCCTCGCTATTAATAATGATAGGTGTAAATGATGCAACGCTTAAATCCCCGTTTTCCGCACTACTAACAAGTACATCAACTGCAAGTGGCTTTTTATGACCGTGAAAGTCTAGCTCGGCGCTAACACCTTTTAATACGTACTGCCCAGGCTGCTTAATAAGTGACAATTTATCAGATAAGTCAGCGGTTAATACTGCATTTGCAAAAGTGTCAGATTCAAACAAAATTTTGCTTAGGCGCTCGTTACGAATAGGAATAAACGTTTCAGCTGAGGTTAAATCAACATTTACGCTAAACTGACCTTGCTCACTCAATTGCCCTGATAACTGAGTAAAATGGCTTGCCTCAGCAATGCTATTTTTTTTAATTGAGACAAAACTTAATTGACTTTTATCGTTGAGTAACTGCCAGTTTGCCGATGCAACACCTGAAACTAGTAAACATGATAAAGATAAACCTGCTACAGCTAACGTTTTAAACATAATGCACTCCTAAAATAAAAGATTTATACCCGAAAAAATAATACTTTGATCAGTCAAATTAAAAATCACTAGTACGCTGAGTTAAAAAGAAAACGCACAGTAAACTGATGGTATCACTTGAAACGCTAAGTGCAATTAGAGAATAAATTTAACGCTTTGGAGTAAAGCTATAAAAAAACGGCCCATCAAATATATGATAGGCCGATATAGCAAACTGGGGAGAAGCTATCAATACGTTGCATCTTACGATGCATCATCAACAGGATGTCCTACAGGATGAGGACGGGCGGCACTTTACCAAAAGCAAGCGTAAAAATACAAGCATATTATCGATATTCGAAGCGAATTGACGAACCTCTAACGATTTAATACAAACTGCTGTTTAATTTAACTTTTTTTTAACCTGCAAGCTAAAAGAAAAGCGCCTATTGGCGCTTTTAAATAATTCTTTTTAACTGTTGTGTTTACCTGAGACAAGGCATCCTTGGCATACCAAATTAGTGCGCTTGTTCCCAGTTATCACCTTCGTCAGCTTCAACTATAAGTGGTACATCTAGCTGTGCCGCTTGTGACATCAGCTCACAAATTTGCTGAGTGTATTGCTCAGTGCACTCTGTTTTAATCTCAAATACCAATTCATCGTGTACCTGCATAAGTAGCTTAACCGTATTAGGCGCTTGCTGGTTAACCCATGCATGTACTGTTAACATGGCTTTTTTAATAATATCGGCAGCAGTGCCTTGCATAGGGGCATTAATTGCTGCGCGCTCAGCGCCTTTGCGGCGTGCTCCATTGCGGGCATTTATTTCTGGTAAATGTAAACGGCGGCCAAAAATAGTTTCTACGTAACCATTTTCTGCTGCTTTTTCACGGGTCGTTTCCATGTATTCTAAAACACCTGGGAAACGCTCAAAATATTTATCAATATAATGCTGCGCTTCATGGCGTGGTACATCAAGTTGACGTGCCAGACCAAATGCCGACATGCCATAAATTAAGCCAAAGTTAACGGCTTTAGCTTTACGGCGCATATCAGATGTAACCTCTTCAAGCTCAACTCCAAATACCTCAGCAGCTGTAGCGCTATGCACATCTAAGCCATTTGCAAAGGCATTGAGCAACCCTTTATCTTGTGAAAGATGCGCCATAATACGCAGCTCTATTTGGCTGTAATCGGCCGCCACAATTTTATATCCATCAGCAGCAATAAAGGCTTCACGAATACGGCGCCCTTCTTCTGAACGAATAGGAATATTTTGTAGGTTAGGATCGCTTGAACTTAATCGACCCGTTGCTGTTACCGCTTGATGATAAGAAGTATGCACACGCTTGGTTTGCTCATTCACGATCAGTGGCAATTTATCTGTGTAAGTTGATTTAAGCTTAGATAAACCGCGATGCTCAATAATCACTTTAGGCAATGGGTAATCGTGTGCTAATTCTTGCAGTACTTCTTCTGCTGTAGAAGGCGCGCCTTTGGGTGTTTTTTTGATAACGGGCAATTCTAGCTTTTCAAATAACAGTACTTGTAATTGCTTTGGCGAGCTTAAGTTAAACGGTTCGCCTGCGATTTCAAACGCTTCTTTTTCAAGCTCAAGTAATCGTTCACCTAAGCGTTGGCTATGAGTGGCCAACATATTGCTGTCGATAGCAACACCGGTGCGCTCAATGTCAGAAATAACGCTTACTAGTGGCATTTCTATATTTTCAAACACGGATTTAAGCTTTTCATCCGCTTCAAGTTTCGGCCATAGTACTTGGTGTAAACGCAAAGTAATATCGGCATCTTCTGCGGCATAAGGCGCCGCTTTTTCAAGTTCGATTTGATTGAACGTGAGCTGCTTTTTACCTTTACCAGCAATGTCTTCAAAGCTAATATTTTTGTGGCCTAAATATTTAAGTGCTAATGAGTCCATATCATGACGAGTACCTACGCTGTTAAAAACATAAGACTCCAACATAGTATCAAACTTAATACCATTTAATTCATAGCCAGCATTGGCAAGCACACTTTTATCGTATTTTAAATTTTGACCAACTTTAGCTTTATTTTCGTCAGCTAATATTGGCCCAAGCTTTTGCATCACAAATTCAAGGCTTAGCTGTTCAGGCGCACCTGGGTAATCATGTGCAACCGGTAAGTAGGCGGCTTCCCCTGCTTTTACTGCGAAACTCATCCCTACCAACTGCGCTTTCATATACTCTAAACTGGTTGTTTCAGTATCAAAAGCAAATAGCTCAGCTTCATTGAGCTGCTCTATCAATGTATTAAATTGGGCCTCAGTTAAAATCGTTTCATAGTGCGCATCTTCAACTTTTGGCAACTCATTCTCTTGGGTTGGGACCGCTAAATGTGTGTCAGCATCTTTTGGATTGTCTAGTAATTCAGCTAGCCAGCGACGGAATTCACACTCACCGTATAAGGCAATTAATTCGTCTTTATTCGGTGTTTGCAATTTAAAAGTATCAAGATCAGATTCAACCTCCACATCACACTTAATAGTGGCAAGCTCATAGCTCAATGGTAAATGATCAATCGCTTTTGCAAGCTTTTCACCTATTTTACCTTTGATATCAGCAGCATTATCAATTACGCCCTGAAGCGATCCGTACTTTTGTAACCATTTAACCGCTGTTTTAGGCCCGCACCCTTCAACGCCTGGAATATTATCTACTTTATCGCCCATTAAGGCTAAGTAATCAATAATAAGTTCAGGTCCAACACCAAACTTTTCAACCACAGTGTCGGGATCTGAAATACTGTCGGTCATGGTATTGATCAAGGTGACATGCTCATTAACCAACTGCGCCATATCTTTATCGCCAGTTGATACTAATACATGGCGTTGTTGCTCAGAAGCAATGCGCGCAAATGTACCAATCACGTCATCAGCTTCCACACCTTCAATACTAATTAATGGAAAGCCCATCGCTTTAATAATGCTATGTAGCGGCGCTATTTGGGTACGCAGATCATCAGGCATTGGTGGACGATTCGCTTTATATTCGCTGTACATGTCATTTCTAAAAGTTTTACCTTTAGCATCAAATACCACCACCATATGTGAAGGATCGTATTGTTTGATCAAACTTTTCAGCATGTTTACCACGCCATAAATAGCGCCGGTGGCTTCACCTTTAGAATTAGTTAAATGAGGTGGCGAATGATAAGCACGAAACAAATATGAAGAGCCATCAACAAGAATAAGCGGGTTTTCGGGGATCTGAGCCATGGTAAAATTGGATCCTAAATACAAAAAAGTAATATAAGTATAAGCATGCCATAAGGCAGTAAATAAAACGACTGTGAATTAATGTGATTAAGAGCGCTACATTTTTAGCAACTTGTGGATAACTATGTAGATAACACCCACAAACTATCCATCCGAAACATAGTAAAATGCTTAGATTAGTTTGTAATTTATTGTTTTGTTTAAAAAAAGATAATTCGAGGTTCTTTTTTATTATTCTTCTATCAATGTGGAAAAGGCATTTAAACCGTTACTGGTGTTGTAACCCACTTTGATTATTTACGTCCATTTAAATAACTGGATGAGCATTCTAGCATAATGGATCAAAGATCATAGCGATCCTTTATAATTTTTTTTACCCTTACTAGTTATCAAATGGCATATAGCGCATAACAACTTACTTTGCGGCTAAAAAACCAGCAAATAAATTTTTAGATAGGCTGATTCGTCGTGTTAAACTTTATTAAAATGACTTCAATGGAGCAAAATAATATGAAAAATATAGCGGTAATTTTAGCAGGTTGTGGCGTATTTGATGGCAGTGAAATTAATGAAGTAGTGCTTACTTTATTACACATTGAAAAAAACAACGCGAAATATCAGTGTTTTGCGCCCGATATTACGCAGTACCATACTCTTAATCACATTACTGGTGAAGAAATGGCAGAGTCGCGTAATGTATTAGTGGAATCGGCTCGAATCACCCGTGGCAATATAAAGTCACTCGCTGAATTAGACATTACACAATTTGACGCTTTAATTATTCCTGGCGGCTTTGGTGTAGCTAAAAACTTATCTGACTTTGCTATTAATGGCACTAACGCGAAAGTAAATGACGAAGTACTGAGCGCTTGTAAAGCATTTGCAAAAGCAAATAAAGCCACCGGTTATATGTGTATTGCACCCGCTTTATTGCCATTCATTTATAATAAACCACAGCTCACTATTGGTAATGATAGCGACACGGCCGATGCTTTAACCACATTAGGCGCTGAGCATATTGAGTGTAAAGTGGATGATATTGTTATTGATAAAAATAATAAGCTGGTTACAACACCTGCTTATATGTTGGCACAATCAATTATGGATGCCGATGCAGGAATCGAAAAACTAGTACGTAACGTATTGGCCATTAGCTAATTATTAGGGTTCTGATCGCATTTAGATGTCTAATGATCCCGTTTTATTTTGGTAATTTATTGAGTTAGGACAATCATTAGTCGTATTTATAAATAAAATCGACTCTGAGCATTTTATAAATCACTGAGTGGAGTTATAATTGGTCTAAATTCCGTCATTTAAAATCGTGATTGATCACGTTCAAATTGAAGTGGGCAAGGCAAAATGAAAAAACTATCAGCTGCAGCATTACTTGTGCTAGCAACCACCGCATACGCACAGCCATATGATAACTCTATGACTGAAGATGCAATTAAAAAACGTTTAGCGCCTATTGGTGCTGTTTACCTTGAAGGTGAGAAAGTAGCGGTTGCTGCACCAACAGGTCCTCGTTCAGGCGAGCAAGTATATCAAGCAGCCTGTTTTGCTTGTCACGGCACAGGTGCTTTAGGCGCTCCTAAATCAGCTGACGATTGGGCTCCTCGTATCGCTAAAGGAAAAGACACCTTATTAGATCATGCGATCAATGGCTTTAATGCCATGCCACCGCGTGGAACGTGTATGGATTGTTCTGATGATGAAATAAGCGCAGCAATCGATTTCATGACCGCTAACTAAAATTAGCCAAGTCAAAATGCTTTAAATAAAAGGTTTACGTTTTAGTAAGCCTTTTTTGTTTCTAATTCATGAGTTTTAGCTACATAATTAAGAAAAATATCTACTTGACGCAAAATGTTAAAAGTGGAACTATAATGATTAATAACTATACAAAAAATTATAACTGGTTAAACATCATTGGAAGATAAACTTATTGTACCTAATAGCGTAGTGCGCCAAAATAAACGACTAAAAGCACTATTAAAAAAGTACAAACATGCCTACCACCTCCACAATGCCCTGATACAATTATCAGAGCAAGCAAGTACTGTTGCCGAGCTAACCTTACTTTACCCTGCTATTCATGACATTTTACAAAAGTATGTTCCGAGTAAAAGCTTTTATGTGGTGCTGGTTGATCCCCAGTCACAACAGTTAGAATTATCTTATTTTTCTGATGAAAAAGATGGCATTGCAGTACCACTTAATCGAGATAATAATTTTGAAGAAGGCGCAACGGGTTATGTCTTCAAGCAAGGGAAAACCACTTACTTTACCAAACAGCAAATGCATGATGCTGCCCAGCAAGGCTTATTTAAAGCATTGGGTACACCTGCAGAACACTGGGTAGGCGTTCCCGTTTATCAAGAAAGAAACATTATTGGTGTGTTAGCCGCGCAAAGTTACGACACAGAACAAGGTTATAGTTCGCAACAAATAAACCTGCTTGAGGCCATGTCACTCTATTTAGCCACCGCAATTGAACGGGTTAAAAAACGAGAGTTACTCGAATCAGAAGTAAAATTAAGAACCCGAGCATTAACGCAAAGTAATGACGCTTTAAATGTTGAAATACAACAGCGAAAAGGTGCCCTGCAACGCCAGCAAATATTATTCAAAATTTCAGAGCTGACAACCCAAGCCAAAAATTTAGATGATGCTTATTTTCAAATACACGAAATAATAAAAACCATTACTTACGCAAAAAACCTTTATATTGCCTTGTATGATAAAGAATCAGGTTGGATCAGTTTTCCCTACAGTGTCGATGAATTCCAAGGCAGCACTCAGCCACGGCGCTTTGCAAAAGGCTACAGTGAACTGGTTATAAGCACCGAAGAAACACAAATAATTCATCCGCAAAGAGCACAAGAGTTATTAAATAGTGGCATTGTAGAGCGTGAAAAACCAATTGATGAATCCAAGAGAGCCACCAGCTGGCTAGGCGCTCCGCTAAAAACTTCGCAAGGCGTTATAGGGTTAATTGTTTGCCAAGCTTATAATAATGAACACCTTTTTACACATGATGATGCAGAGCTAATCACCTTTGTATCGCATCAAATTGCCACGGTATTACAAACAAAATTAGCTTCACAGGCACTAAAAAAGAGCCACCAAGAACTTGCCTCACGAGTTAATGAAAAAACTAAAGAATTGAGCCAAGCAAATTTACATTTGCAAATGCAAATTGATGAACGTAAAAAAATAGAACAACAGCTTTATCACGATGCTCACCATGACTCACTAACAGGCTTACCAAATCGGAATTTATTTTTAACTCAACTAGAAAAAACCCTGCAATATTATCAACGCAATCCAAATGAGCACTTTGCTGTATTGTTTATTGACCTTGATAAGTTTAAAGATATCAATGATCAGCTCGGGCATCATGCCGGCGATGAGTTTTTAATTAGTGTTAGTAAACTATTCTCACAATGTATTCGTGAGCATGACTTATTAGCCCGTCTAGGCGGAGATGAGTTTGTAGTATTACTAACCCATTTAACTGAGCCAAATCAGGCAGAAGATGTTGCCAATCGCATTATAAAAATTATGCAAAAGCCGTTTTGTACTAAAGGCGTGTGTGTACAAAGTGGCGCCAGTATTGGGATAACCTATTCAAAGCAAAGCTATAAACATACCGATGAAATCATTCGCGACGCCGATGCTGCTATGTATTATGCTAAAAATTCAGGTAAAAACCGCTTTGAGTTATTTCATCCACTGCTCACTGAGCCTATGTTGCAACATGAGTCACAAACATTGCATCACCTTGATGTATTGCCTATGACGTTTCGTAGCTCAGATATTATCACCTTGGATGAGCATTATCAGAGTGCATCGTTATTTGAGGCTTTTGGTGAACACCCAGTCCTTGGCTTTACCAGTTTTGATATTTTAAAGAAATTTGCGAATGATAAAGAACAACATACCAAAGTTGAACTACAACTCATCCAACAAGCTTACCAACAAGCACAAAATGCAGAGATAGCCGTTGCGCTATTGCCTTGCTCCAGTTTACTGTTAGAAGAGCATGAATTTTCTTTACTAAAAGCGACACTAAAACAACCGGTAAACAATGAACAGCTTTGCTTGTTGTTTGATGAGCAGGAGCTGCGTTATGCCAGCGCACAGCAATTAGAGAACTTAAAACAGCTTAAAAAACTCGGTCATTCGATTGGCTTAAACAATTTCGCAAAAGACAAATGCGAGCTTAATTTGGTGACTGAAATAGAGTGTGATTATTTACTCCTTAGCTCCACCTTCAGTAAACGAGTATTACAACAAGAAAGCTACGATTTACAGTTGCAGGGGGTGTTGGCTATTACTAAGCTTAAACAGATAAAAGTGATAGCTAAAGGCCCATCAATATTAAACTTTAGAGCTCTTTTAGATAAACACGGCATAAACCTATTCGTTGCTAAACAGCACCCACTAACCAGCGCTATACCAGCTACACTTAAAAACTCAGAATTAAAATAGCGCTAAACACACCTTATTGTGGCTTTTTCAGCATTGCTCTTAAATTTGCAACCCGAGCTTGGCCTTTTTCCATGCGTTCAGCTTGGGTGTTAGGCGCTTTCTTGTTTTCAAAGGCTAAGTCATCTTGCGGTAACTCTTGCACAAATCGACTCAGCTCTGTTTGTGATGTTTCACCAAACTGACGGCGGATTTTAGCATAGGTTAAAGTCAGCTCTTGTTGCGCGCGGGTAATACCTACATAGGCAAGGCGGCGCTCTTCATCCACATTGTCTTCATCAATGCTTACTTGGTGTGGCAACAATCCTTCTTCCATACCGACCATAAATACATAGGGGTACTCGAGTCCTTTTGAGGCATGCAAAGTTAATAATTGCACGGCATCAGCTTCATCTTCTTCTTCGTTTCGCTCTAGCATGTCCCGAAGGGTCAATTTACTAACTACTTCAGCCAGTGTCATTGGCGGATTATCGGCATCGCCTGTTAACATGTCTGTTATCCAACGATACAGCTCGGACACATTTTTCATCCGCATTTCAGCGGCTTTGGCACTAGGCGATGATTCATACAAGTAAGCTTCGTAATTAATATTACGTACTAAATCCTTCACCGCCTCCAGTGTATCACTGCGCACTGCGTTATCTGAAAGCTCAACCACCCAACGGGCAAACCCAGCTAATGCATTTAAACCACGTCCTTTTAGTCTGTATCCTAAGTCGTTATCAAAGCAGGTCGCAAATAAGCTTTGGTGTTTTTCATTAGCTAAGGTGCCAAGCTTTTCAAGCGTGACTGTACCAATTTCACGACGTGGGGTATTCACAATTCTTAAAAAAGCATTGTCATCATCTTGATTCACTAAAAGACGTAAGTAAGCCATGATATCTTTAATTTCAGAACGTGAAAAAAACGACATTCCACCACTAATTTTATACGGGATTCGGTTACTCATTAACGACTTTTCAAAGCCCCGCGCTTGGTGGTTACCCCGGTACAAAATAGCGTAATCTTTATAGCTGGTGCGTTTCATAAATTTATGAGAAATAATCTCTGCAACCACACGCTCTGATTCATGTTCTTCATCGCGACAGCCAATGACTTTAATTTGCTCACCATAGCCCAACTCACTAAAGAGCTTTTTTTCAAACTCATGGGGGTTATTTGCAATTAAGATATTGGCCGCTTTAAGAATGCGCCCAGCACTACGATAGTTCTGTTCTAGTTTTATTAATCGAAGCCCAGGGTAATCTTTACTTAATAACACCAAGTTTTGTGGACGAGCACCACGCCAAGAGTAAATTGACTGATCGTCATCTCCCACCACAGTAAAGCGTGCTCGTTCGCCTACCAGCAATTTCACTAATTGATATTGGCTGGTATTGGTATCTTGATATTCATCCACCAGTAAATAACGAAAACGCTGCTGCCATCGCTCACGTGATGTGGCATTACTACTTAAAAGCAGCGTGGGGATCATAATTAAATCATCAAAATCCAGCGCGTTATACGCTCTTAATTGATTTTGGTAACGCGCATACAACTGAGCAAACAATGCCTTTTGCGGCTCTCTGGCTTCGCGAATAGCTTGTTCTGGTAAAATAAGCTCATTCTTCCAACTACCAATTTGCATTTTAAGTAGATTTAGTAAGTCTTTGTCTTTTTTAAGCTCGTCTTCGGTTAAATCACCGAGTAATTGATTAGTATCTTGGTCGTCAAACAACGAAAAACCGGGTTTAAAACCCAGTGTTTTTAACTCTTTTTTAATGATTTCAAGCCCAAGCGTATGAAAGGTAGACACCCATAAACCTTTAGACTCTTGTTTGCCTAAGGTTTGCAAAACCCGCTCGCGCATTTCTTTAGCCGCTTTATTGGTAAAGGTAACCGCCGCAATATTACGCGCTTGATACTCACATTTTTGTACTAAGTAAGCAATTTTGTTGGTGATAACTCGCGTTTTACCCGAGCCTGCGCCGGCTAATACTAAGCAAGGACCACTAATGTACTTTACCGCTTCATCTTGTTTAGGATTGAGTTTCATAACGACCAGCTGATTGCAAAAAGACGGGCAATTTTAACGTAATCACTACAATACGCCTAGCCAATAAGGTAATATTAGTTATTATCATTTTAGGCAACAGGCAAGGGACGACTATGATTAACCCAGCAAAACTTGAAGAAATTGCGAAACAGATCACTAATAACATGCCACAAGGTGTAAAAAACCTGGCTGACACACTTGAAGGTAAAACTAAGCAAGTGTTACAAAATAAGCTTGCCGAAATGGACTTTGTAAGCCGTGAAGAGTTTGATATTCAAAGCCAAGTGCTGATCCGCACCCGTGAAAAGCTAACTGAATTAGAAGCAAAAGTAGCGATACTTGAACAGCAATTATCGGCAAAAACAGACGCTGAATAATAAATATAACGCCATAGACGAACCTGCTTTATGGCGCTACTCAGTTATTCAAATAGCTCGTCCAGCACATAATAACCCGTTGCTTGTTGCTGCTCTATGCTTACACTCAGCAATTTATTAGCTACTTGCTCACCAGTAATGGGTCTATACCGTTTAAAGATACCAAAACGCGTTAGCAGCGGAAGTACCACCTCACCGAACTTTTCTGCAATTCTAAGCTCTGAGCGCTCGCCGACTAATAAAGACGGTTGCAATATACTCAAGCGTGCAAAGCCAAGCTGCTTCACCTGCTGCTCAAGCTCTCCTTTTATTTTTAAATAACGGCTCATACTATTCGCATTTGCGCCACTTGACGATACCAAGCAATAATGCGGAACAGCGTTATTGGCCGCCATTTGCGCACAAATAAATTGGTATTCAAAATCAACTTTACGTTGTGCAGCCACACTACCCGCTTGCTTTAATGTGGTCCCTAAGCAAGAAAAGAATACGTCACCTTTGAACAATTCAACATGATGCGTCAAATTTTCAAAATCAATAACATGGCTAATTAATTTAGGATGAGAAAAATCTAATTGGCGGCGCGATAAACTCACTACCTTTGAATAGCAAGAAGATGCTAACAGCTGTTGTAATAACTGGCTGCCAACTAAGCCGGTACTGCCGATTATTAGCGCCGTTTTGGCCATATTAAAGGTGACTGTCCGCAGATTTATTTAGTACATGGTGTACTGCTTTTTTATAGCTTTCACACTCTTCTTCAGCACAACTAACTACCGATTCTAAGTCATGCAAATGACCATTTTCTAAGCCATATACCCAACCATGCACCGTGAGTTCTTGACCTCTTAGCCATGCATCTTGAACAATGCTAGTGCGAGATACGTTACGCACTTGCTCAATCACATTAAGCTCTATTAAACGATCCAGCCGTTGTTTTTCTGGCAGAGCATTAAGTTGCTCTAGGTGTTTTTCTTTTACATCACCAACGTGGCGCAGCCAGTTATCAATAAAGCCAAAGCGGTCCTCGTTTAGTACCGCTTGCACACCACCACAACCGTAGTGGCCAACAACCATAATATGTTTTACTTTTAATACTTCGACCGCGTACTGCATAACCGATAAACAATTATGATCGGTATGTACAACCACGTTGGCAACATTACGGTGCACAAATAACTCACCCGGTAATAAATCAACAATTTGATTAGCTGGCACCCGTGAATCAGAGCAACCTATCCATAAGTATTCTGGGTTTTGTTGCATCGATAAAATTTTGAAAAATTCAGGGTTCGCTTCGCTCGTTCTAGATGCCCAGCGTTTATTATTTTCTAGTAAGTTATTTAAATTTCTCATTACATCTCTTTTAGGTTGAGGGCGTTTTTAAACTGGCTAAAATTAAAATATTACGGGGTGTTAATTGCTTCTCACAAAATGTATTAACACTGACGTCATAGCCTTGCTGCTGCAAATATAAAGCACGATCGAGCACAAGCCAAACTTCTATTGCTCTTCTAAACACATGTCGAACCAGTTCAACTCGCTCTGTTACTTTTTTTCGCGCCTGCCCAATCAATAAAAACTTATTGTAATCAATACCTTTTGGCAGTTTTAAGGCTTTTTTGTCTGCCGCCCAGTTACAAAATGCTGCAAACGAATCTGAAAATATCGCTTTATTCACTGAAGGGACGCTGACATACCCTAACTCACCAGTAAGTGACTTTCTTAAGGCATCAAATCCGAGTCGCCACTCCACTTCTGTTTTTCGCACTTTGCCTACTCGCGAAGGAGCTGTAACAGTTTCTTGCAGGGCGAGCTTTAAATCTCTGTGAGTTAAGTTTAATCGACTTTGCTGAGCATGCTCGCTCATCGCTTGGTAATTATTATCAGTAAATAAATGATAGCAACAAGGTGAAAAGCTAATTTGTGGTACTTTTGCTGCACTGGCTTGATGCATAAAAGTTTGGTGTAACGCACCGCAGGCATGCAAAGCGACGGCATGAGTGTGTGAGCTAAAAAAATCCTGAATGTTATCCTTAAGTACATCGGCTTGGCTAAATTGTATTGCAAGTCCCTGCTGCTGTGCACTTTTTTTCCCTTGTTCACACAAATGAGATTGTAGCTCAACGCTGTGTACACTCTGCGCACCATTAAAAGCTAACATTCGCCCTAAATGGCCTTTACCTGCACACCACTCTAATACAGGCTGATTACTAGTGGGCAATGCGCCAACAAAATCTTGTAGCTGAGTAAACTTTCGACCTTTAATACCATTACTGATCCAAAACGGGTATTCCTTCCGAGTATTGGTAATGGCAGGTAATGACACTAATCGGCTAAGTTGCTCAACAGCAGGAATATAGGATGAAAAAAACTGATAGAGCTGTTCTTGATCAGAGTCTAATTCAGCAACCGCCTGATCGGATAAAGCGCTCAAAGGAGCATGTAATTCAGGCCAAGGTAAAACGTCAAAATCAAATGCAGTACACTGCCAATACAAGCGAGTATTCATTAGCAAAGAGTCGAGGGCAGAAAATTGCTCAGTTAAGGTCATAACAGCTTAGGATATAAAAAAGACGCTTAATTATACCAGCACAATAGCACCTAATTAAGCGGTTATTTTTTTAACCTCGCAGAGCAAGGGAATGGAGTAAGTAATCCACTAGCGCGATTTAAACATTAAACGTAAATAGAGGGGGATAGAAATAATGCTTATTATAATAGCCGCAATTAGCATCCAAGAAAGCTGCAGTGTTTCTTGCTTTTTATATTTATAAATAAAATCAGCTTTTACTTCATCAAACTTTGTTTGATCAATCTCATATAAGTCAGCAATTAAACGCCATTTAGCCATCGACATATTACCCACAGTAGTACTCGGTGGAGCAATATAGTCTTTAAGTATCTCAGCCTCATAGGCCAGTTGATGAAAACTGCGTTCAGGCGCATAAAACTGTTGGGTTATAGCAATGGCTTCATCCATATTCATTACCGCGTAGCGCCACCCTTTTAAACTTGCTTGATAAAACTTTTCTACCATATCGGGGTGATACTTAACCATACTATCACTGGTAAATAAAATATCCGCGTATACATCCATCCCATAACGTTGTGGACATATAAGTCTATGAGCAACCCCTTGCTGATCCATATGATAAGGTAGGTCGGTAACATACACTTCTATGGCATCTAATTTATTTTCCATCCATGCTTGTTGTAATTCATCGCCTTTGTAAACAGCCAGTTTTTCGGTATCAATACCACTACGCTTAAGCATAGTTAGTAACTCAGAATTACTCTCTTTGCTGACTTCACTTACACGCTTGTTAATAAAATCACGAGCATGAAAAATATCTGAAGTTTCTTTTACCATCCAACAGTAAGGAGAAAACTGTAATATGGCAGCCATGGCTACAAAGGGTTCACCGGCAATACGGCGTTCTAATATACCTGAATGTGCTACACCAAATTGCGCCTCTCCTCGCTCTACCGCACCAAAACTATTTGGCCGTCTTGGATCGGCAGGAACTATATTGACGTCTAAACCGACCTCATTATAAAAGCCTTTTTGTTTGGCCATATAATAGCCAGCGAATTGAAATTGGTGCGTCCACTTTAATTGTAACGTGACTGATTCCTGCGCCGTTAACTGGCTACAAAAAAAGCAGGTGCTAATTATTATTCCTTTAAGTAGCAAAGCAGGCTTCCATAAACATGATAATTAATTATAACTATATGTAAAACAGCTAATAAAGCAAGCATCGGGATAAGATGCTTGCTTAGGATAGAGTTAGGCTAGAGCGATTTTTTCAAGCTTTTCTGCTTGAGGTTGGGTAGTTAAAAACTGAGTAAAACAGGGGTTATCGGTTTCGTCTTGGACACTGTAACCTAGCCGATTTAAGTGCTCATTAAACATCTCATATTGGCTTGGTTCAATAGCAAAGCCTGCTAATACATTCCCCATTGACCCGCCATGATTGCGGTAGTGAAATAAAGTGATATTCCAGTTACTACCCAGCGTATCTAAAAAGCGCGCCAATGCGCCTGGGTACTCTGGAAACTCAAACCTTAGTAAGCGTTCATGTAACTGCTCTGGCGCTTTACCGCCAACCATATAGCGTACATGCAGCTTTGCTAATTCGTTATCTGACAAATCGCAAAAGGTATATTTGTTATCTGTTAGACTTTGTTTAAGCTCTTCAAGTTCTGCTAACCCTTGACGTAGCGCAATACCAACAAAAATTTGCGCCTCGCCAGGCCCCGCATAACGATAGTTAAACTCAGTAATGGCACGCCCACCTAAAGATGTACAAAACTGCTTAAAACTACCGCGCTTTTCATCAATGGTCACGGCTAATAAAGCTTCGTTTTTCTCACCCAGCGCAGTGCGCTCAGCCACATAACGTAAGCGATCAAAGTTTAAATTAGCACCAGACAAAATAGCGGCTAAATTTAACCCCTTTAAACCCGACTGCTGAGACCACTTTTTAAGCCCTGCAGTTGCAAGCGCTCCTGAAGGCTCAGCTATAGCACGGGTTGATACAAAAATATCTTGCATGGCTGCACATATTTCATCGTCTGATACGGTAACTACTTCATCACAAAACTTTTGTGCCAGTCTGAATGTTTCGCTACCAATTATTTTAACGGCAACACCATCGGCAAAACTGCCAACGCGATCGAGCTCTACCGGCTCGCCTGCTGCTAAAGCAGCTTTTAAGCAGGCGCTTTCATTCGCCTCAACCCCTATCACTTTGATATCGGGGCGCAGCGACTTAATATATACCGCCATACCTGCCAGCAAGCCGCCGCCGCCAACAGGAATAAATACCACATCTAAATCGTTGAGCTGTTGCATTAATTCACGGGCAACCGTACCTTGACCAACAATCACATCAGGGTCATCAAATGGCGGTACAAATACGCCGTTTCGCTGCTCAGTTAATTCCAGCGCATACGCTTTTGCGGCATCAAATTGATGGCCATGCAATACGACTTCACCACCCAATGCCCTTACCGCATTAACCTTTATTTCAGGTGTGGTCACGGGCATCACAATGGTGGCTTTGTGCCCTAAGTGTGAGGCACTTAGTGCCACACCCTGGGCATGGTTACCAGCGGATGCGGTGATCACAACCGAGCCTTTAGGCAGCTTATTTAATTTATTAAAAGCACCGCGTAATTTAAACGAGTACACGGGTTGCTGGTCTTCACGTTTTAACCAAACATGATTACCTAATCGTGCACTCAATTCGGCCATTTCACTTACCTCAGTCACCTTGGCTAAAGGCTCCATATTGGCTTGGATAATCGCGCGAAAATAATCGAGTTCTTGAGAAACCATACCTAGCTAAGCTCCTCCAGTTTGGCTAAATCGCGAACTGCACCTTTATCTGCGCTGGTTGCAAGTAGCGCATACGCTTTAAGCGCAGATGATACATAACGATCACGATTAAGCGGTTTATACGCTTGTTTACCACGAGCCAGTTGTTTTTGCTTGCGAGCTTCAAGCTCTTCACCGCTTAACGCCAGCGTTATTTCTCGAGTGGCAATATCGATGATAATTTTATCGCCGTTTTCAACATAAGCAATTGCGCCACCGCTGGCAGCTTCCGGCGATACGTGGCCAATCGATAGACCCGACGTGCCACCTGAAAAACGCCCATCAGTAATTAATGCACATTGCTCTGCCAAACCTTTTGATTTTAAATAGCTAGTTGGGTATAGCATTTCTTGCATACCAGGGCCGCCTTTAGGCCCTTCATAGCGAATAACCACCACGTCGCCGGCTTTTACTTCGCCATTTAAAATCCCTTCTACAGAGTCATCTTGTGATTCGTATACCACAGCAGTACCTTCAAAATGCAGCATTTCATCAACAACACCCGCACTTTTAACGATACAGCCATCTATTGCTAAATTACCTGAAAGCACGGCAAGGCCACCATCTTGACGAAATGCATGTTCTACACTGCGAATACAACCGTTTTCACGGTCGTTATCACCCTCATCCCAACGACAATCTTGGCTCATTGCTTTGGTGGTACGAATACCTGCAGGGCCAGCACGATAAAACTTTTGCGCAGCTTCGTTATTCGGATCGGTTGCATCCCACTTTTTAACCAGTTCACCCATTGTCATACCAGCAACATGGTTAACCGATAAATCAACTAACCCTGCCTTTCCAAGCTCGCGAACTATTGCCATCATGCCACCAGCACGGTGTACGTCTTCAATGTGGTATTGCGCTGTAGCTGGAGCAACTTTACATAAAAACGGGGTTTTACGTGAAAGTTCATCAATGTGTGACATATCAAAATCAACGCCGGCTTCTTGTGCCGCTGCGAGTAAATGCAATACCGTATTTGATGAACCGCCCATAGCAATATCAACCACCATAGAGTTCATAAATGCGGTTTTATTAGCAATGGCACGAGGCAGTACGTCTTGGTTATCTTTTTGGTAGTACTCACGGCATAAATCAACGATACGTGCCCCCGCTTCAACATACAGTTGTTTGCGGTCTTTATGGGTCGCAAGCGTGGTCCCATTACCAGGCAGCGCAAGGCCAATTGCTTCTAATAAACAGTTCATAGAATTGGCGGTAAACATCCCTGAACACGACCCACAGGTAGGGCATGCAGATCGCTCAACTTGCTCAGAGTCGGCATCACTTACCGATTCATCAGCGCCTTTAACCATAGCATCAACCAAATCGAGCTTAATATCGATATTCGCTAATTTGGTTTTACCTGCTTCCATTGGGCCGCCCGATACAAAAATAACGGGTATATTTAAACGCAGCGCCGCTAACATCATTCCAGGGGTGATTTTGTCGCAGTTAGAAATACAAATCATCGCATCGGCACAATGGCCGTTCACCATATACTCTACTGAGTCAGCAATTAAATCGCGCGATGGCAGTGAATAAAGCATACCGCCGTGACCCATGGCAATACCGTCATCGATAGCAATGGTATTAAATTCTTTTGGTACACCACCGGCCTGAGTAATGGTTTCAGCCATCAGTTCACTAAGCTGATTAAGATGCACATGCCCCGGTACAAATTGCGTAAATGAGTTCACAACAGCAATAATTGGCTTACCAAAGTCGGTATCAGTCATGCCTGTTGCACGCCATAATGCTCTTGCGCCTGCGCGTTTACGCCCTTCAGTGGTAGTTGCACTTCTTAATTTAGCCATAGTTACCTCAGTGTTTGCCGCAATTAATGCGGGCATTCCTCATTCTAAAAATTGATGAATAACCAAATAATCAGTTACTCGTAAAATTCGTTAAATTTATTTTATACAGCCTGTTGCTGTAAGCTTTGTAGCGTTACATGTTTCACATCAACCAATTTATTTAACTGGCTGGTAAGCAAGTAAATTGGCTTATCGCTATCAACCGTCATCGCCATATTATATTGACCATCGTCCATATTGAGCTGTAAGTGAGTTAAATCAAAACCACGATGACGCACCACACGTAAAAAGCGCTCGATTGCGACACTTTGGCTTTTTAAGGCAATAGTTAAACTGTGTTTCATTGTGCTTTCTCCGTCATCATTTCATCGTTAGCAGCCCCAGGTGGAACAAGTGGCCATACGTTTTCTTTATCATCGATACAAGCATGAACAATATAAGGTCCATCGCTATTTAATAAAGCAGTGATTGCATCATCCACTTGGTTGGCATGGGTAATTGTTTGCCCAGGAATGCCAAACACAGCAGCAAGTTGTACAAAGTCAGGGTTGTCTGACAAGTTAGTTTCGCTGTAACGCCCTTCAAAAAATAGTTCTTGCCATTGGCGCACCATGCCCAAGCGCTGGTTATCAAGTATCAGTATTTTTACTGGTAAATTATTACGACGTATAGTGGCAAGCTCTTGAATATTCATCATGATTGAACCATCACCTGAAACGGTGATCACAAAGTCATCTTTACGCGCGATTTGTGCACCTATGGCGGCAGGTAAACCAAACCCCATAGTGCCTGCACCACCACTGCTTAAGTGGTTACAAGGGTGGCTAAACTTCATGTGCTGGGCGACCCACATTTGATGCTGGCCTACATCACAACACACCACACTAGTGCTTGGCATACGCTGGCTAAGTTGATTAAGTAAGTAAGGAGCAAATACTTTTTCACCAGGGTAGTCGTAGCGCCACGCGTGTTTGACCTTCATTTTTTTACTATGATCGCACCACGCTTTTGGTGTAACCACGCACTCAAGTGCAGGGAGAGAAGTTTTTAAATCAGCAATTAATGACGCTTTTGCGGGTTTACGTTTTCCGACCTCGGCTGCATCTATATCTAAATGAATTACGTTTGCTTTTGCAGCAAACTTAGCTAAATTGCCCGTTACACGGTCATCAAAGCGTGCGCCAATACACACTAAGACATCACATTCTTGCACCGCTAAATTAGCCGCTTGACCGCCATGCATACCTAGCATGCCTAAATCATATTCGTAATCAGGTAATACACTGCCCAATGCTTTAAGGGTTGAAACCGCTGGCATTTGCGTTTTATTTAAAAATTGCATTAACTGCGCTTGCGCATCAGCGGCATGGACCCCGCCACCAACATAGGCAACAGGCTGTTTGGCTTCACTGAGTAATTGGTTAGCAATAGCGACTTGATTTAGATCTAGTTGAGGCAAATATTCATCTACCGCTAACCAAGGTTTAAAAGGTACTTGCGCCATTTGAATGTCTTTGGGGATATCAACCAAAACAGGGCCTGGTCGACCGCTTTGTGCTAAATGCATCGCCTCTTGTAATATTTCGGCTAAATCTTCTGCTCGCTCAACCATATAACTGTGTTTTGTACATGAAAGCGACATACCCAACACGTCTATTTCTTGAAAGGCGTCAGAACCAATAGCTGCGGTTGGTACTTGCCCGGTGATGGCAAGTAAAGGCACTGAGTCCATCATGGCATCAGCCAATGCGGTAATTAAGTTAGTAGCACCCGGGCCTGATGTTGCTAAACATACACCTAAGCGGCCAGTACTGCGTGCATAACCTACAGCTGCAAACCCTGCGCCTTGTTCATGGCGAGTGAGGTAATGTTTTACAGGCGCACCATACAAGGCATCGTAGATGGGCATAATAGCACCACCTGGGTAGCCAAATACTTCATCTACGCCGTGCTTGGCGAGTAAATCAATTGTTAGTTCTGCGCCTGTCATTAGTAAATCCTCATTCCTGTGTGACAACCCGTTAAAATTTAATCTTAAAACTAAAAAGCCCCCCGGACGGTTAAGTGCGGAGGGCTTTTCAATGCTTAGTTTTTTAAAGCACTACGAAGCCCTCGCGGGAATAATCACCACGATAATAATCAGGACTAGGTTAAGTGCATTGTTAAGCATAAAATTTAATACCATTTAATTTCTGTAATTACGAAACTCTTGTTTCGCTGTCTTTTTATATTAGTACCGCGCTCAGGGAGCTAAGTCAACATCAAATTCAATCCAAAATAATTATAAAAACACGCCGGCCTAGGTTTTAAAATTCAAACAACCTAAACAAAGTGAATTTTTTATCCCTTCATTTCAATTCAGGAAATTCACTATTCTTATAACGGTGAATTATGGTTTGATTAATTTTTAGCAAACCGCTGTATTTTATAGCTCACAAAATAAAATAAATTGACTTCTTAAGTGTTTCTTAAGTGTGACGTCCTAGCATAACAACGTTCACTAAAAAGAGATGTGTTATGAATTCAATTTTCAAACTCAGTAAGCAATCGCAAGCAAACACCAAAAAGCGCTTTTACTTTAACTGCAGCGCTAATGCATTTGTTATTTTAATGGCATGCTATTACGGCTTAATCATTAATATTCCATTTATGCATGGTGCGTTTAGCGCTATTACTTCGCTGCACACATTTTCGTGGTTATTTCTATTTTCTGTACCGCTACTACTTGTGTGTTTATTAGTTATATTTTTTTCTTTGGTGTCTGTTCGAGGGCTATTAAAACCCATCAACTACTTACTACTCGTGCTCTCAAGTGCCGCACTTTACGGCTCATTAAACTATGGAGTGGTATTTGATTACTCAATGATACAAAACGCAGCAGAGACGGACTCTAGTGAAGCGTTAAGCTATTTAAACTTGCAACTTGTTGGCTTTTTACTGCTTTTTGGCGCATTACCTGCCTTTGTTTTGAGTCGTATAAACGTAAACTGTGCCCGCCCACACAAAGAAATACTCAGTCGTATTAAACTGTTACTAGCATGCGGTGCTTTGATTGCTTTAGTGGTAGTAAACTTTTACGCCGATTATGCGGCAACAGGTCGAAATAACCGTATATTGAAAAAAGAAATCATTCCATTTCAATACCTCTCAAGTGGCTATAAATATGCACGTGATCAGCTGCTTTACAGCGATATTAAATTTAAAAACATCGATACAGCACCTGCTTTAGCCGTATCAAATGCCACAAAAGTAACTGTAATTGTAGTAGGTGAAACCGCACGCGCAGATAACTTTGCTTATCAAGGCTATGCGCGTAATACCAACCTATTCACTCAAGCACATCAGGTTAGTTATTTTGATAATGTATCGTCTTGCGGTACCGCCACGGCGGTGTCAGTACCCTGTATGTTTTCATTGCAAACCCGAAGCAATTTTTCTCGTTTAGAAAGTGACAATCAACAAAACGTAATTGATTTAATGCAACAAGCGGGCACAGATGTTTTGTGGATTGATAACAATAGCGGCTGTAAAAACGTCTGTGAGCGAGTGCCCACTATTAATATTGATACCAAAAAATCTCCTTTGTGCGATGGTAAGTATTGTTTTGATGAAGCGCTTCTTGCCCCGCTAAAACGCAAGCTTGCTAACTTAAGCCAAGCCAATACAGTGATAGTGCTGCATATGATGGGATCCCATGGGCCCACTTACTTTAAACGCTACCCTGAGAAGTTTAAAAAATTTACTCCAACCTGTGAGCAAAGCGATATTCAAAACTGTAGTCAAGCTCAACTGATTAATACCTACGACAACACCATTGCTTATAGCGACTTTGTTAATGCACAAGTTATAGCGCAATTAAAAGCACTGCCCACCGATATAGACAAGCAATTTTTGTATGTCTCAGATCATGGTGAATCACTCGGTGAAAGTGGCGCATATTTACATGGTTTTCCATACGCATTAGCACCCAGCACACAAACTCATGTGCCGCTTTATTTATGGGCCGATGAACATAACCAAGGTATTACTCCTACTTGTTTAAACAGCTTAAATCACTCGCAGCTGCTGTCGCATGATGCTGTTTTTCATACTTTATTAACCATGGTGGGGATCAATACAAAAACCTACCAACACTCACAAGACATACTTGCTGCATGCAGCACTAAGAATAGCGAAAACACCCTATGAATAATAAAACCGTAATAAAACGCCAAGGCTTAATGCGTGTTATTTTTACCCTAAAACACACGTTTAATGGTTTAAAATGGATGAGCCGCTTTGAAGCCGCCTTTCAGCAAGAGTTGCTTCTATTTAGCTTATTAGCCGTATTTGCGTTAATACAAGATATTACATTGAGTAATAAATTAATTTTACTTGCCAGCCTATTATTTGTGTTATTTGCCGAGCTAGTTAATACCGCCATTGAAGTGGTAGTTGATCGTATTGGCAGTGAATACCATGAGCTCTCTGGGCTGGCCAAAGATATCGCCTCTGCCAGTGTATTTATCGCCATGCTCATTACTGTTTTGCTTTGGTGGTCTGTTTTATGGGCTTAATTAGTCAAAGTAAAAAAGTACTGGGGCCACTGTGGCTTTTAGCGGTATTTTTTTTCGCATCCCTATGCTGGCTAACTTTTGCGCGATTAGGTTTAAGTTTGTGGCAAAGTGATCGTGTATTTACCGAAGGCGCCTGGCACTTTGTTTTTATAGGCGGTTTGCGTGTTGATATAGCAACATTATGCTACATAATAACCCCCGCTTTATTACTAATACTTGCAGCACATGCCCTCAAATTAACCGCTTATATTCGAGGAGTCGTAAAATGGTATTTAGTGATAATGGCTGCAATGTTAGTTTTTTTTGAGGTTATTACACCCACGTTTATTAACGAATACGACTTACGCCCTAACCGTCTATTTATTGAATACCTTATTTATCCTAAAGAAGTCTCTAAAATGATTTTTTCAGGGTACAAACTCGAAGTCCTCTTTGCTGTTTTAGCGCTCGTGTTCACTATTAAATTTGCTAACAAAATTCTTACTCAGCAATGGCACAACCGCTCCTCATTAGGGGCAATAAAACTATCACTATTAGCTGTTATTATATGTAGCCTAACACTGTTAGGCGCTCGAAACTCATTAGGGCATCGTCCATTAAACCCCGCTATGGTGGCATTTTCGACCGACCACTTGCTGAATGACCTTACGCTTAATTCACTCTATAGCGTAGTATTTGCGTTAAAACAACTCACCAATGAGCAATCAAGTCAGGCATATTATGGTAAGGTTCCTCAAGATGAGTTACTCGCCACAGTGCGCAGTACCATGCAAAATCCTCAAGCAATATTTAATAATCCAAATGCCCCTACCCGCACTTTTCATCAGGCAAGCTACCGAGGTAAAAAGAAAAACCTGGTTATTATTCTGCAAGAAAGCTTGGGGGCTCGCTATGTAGGCACCTTAGGAGGCTTACCTTTAACACCGAATATAGATGCGCTCTATCGGCAAGGTTGGGGCTTTGACAACTTATACGCTACTGGCACTCGCTCTGTACGAGGTATTGAGGCGGTGATAACCGGTTTTACACCCACTCCCTCTCGTGCGGTTGTAAAACTAGATAAATCACAACGTGACTTTTTCACCTTAGCCAGTTTCTTAACAAAGCAAGATTACCAAACTCAATTTATTTACGGTGGTGAAAGCCATTTTGACAATATGCGCAGCTTTTTTTTAGGTAATGGCTTTAGTGATATTGTGGATAGTGAAAACTTCGATAACATCGATTTTAATGGCTCATGGGGCGCATCCGACGAAGATTTATTTACTCAAGCAGATAAAGAACTGAACAAATTGCAACAACAGCAAAAGCCATTTTTTAGTTTGATTTTTAGCAGCTCTAACCACAGCCCTTATGAATTTCCAGATGACAAAATAACCCTGTTTGAACAACCAAAACAAAGCCGTAATAACGCCGCTAAGTATGCCGACTATGCGCTGGGTAAATTTATCGAAAAAGCGAAAAGGTCGAGCTATTGGGACAATACGATTTTTATTGTTATTGCTGATCATGACTCGCGGGTGATGGGCTCGAGCCTAGTGCCGATTGATCACTTTAAAATTCCTGCAGTTATTTTTGGTAAAGACATTAAGCCCAAACGCGATCATCAATTAGCCAGTCAACTAGATATTCCCGCCACCTTACTGTCGCTTATTGGCGCCAGCGGTGAGCACCCGATGATTGGTCATGACCTCACTCAACCAGTGGCTAAAAGCAAGCAACGTGCAATGATGCAATATGATAAAAACTTTGCATATATGCTCAATGATAAAGTCGTGATTTTGCAGCCAAACAAACCAGCAACCAGCTATATTTATAAAAATAAACAATTACACGCTAGCAGTGATGATAGCCAGCTTATTAAACAAGCACGCGCTTTGGCTAACTATGGCAACATGGCCTACAGCAATAATTGGTACCAATAGCGTTTTTTAATCTGGCATTTTTACGTTACCTATAAAGTAAACTAAGTTAGTATTTATAAAACAACTTAAACTTGGTTAGGATTTTTTATGAAAGTGTCATTGCGTATCAGTCATTTATTGATGGCGTTCGTTGTTTTAGCATTTAGTGTCAATGGCTATGCAGCTCCTGCTCTGTTCAAAATAGAAAAACAAGGCGCTAGCTCGTATTTATTTGGCACCGTGCATGTAGGTGATGCCAGCATGAAAGGCCTACCACAAAAGGTAACTCGTGCATTGGATGACAGTAATCAAGTGGTTGTTGAAGTGGATATTAGTAAACTCTCTCCACTACAAATGCAACAACGTTCTATGCCGTTTATGCTGCTAGCAAATGGCCGCACTTTACAGAGCGAGCTATCGGCAGAAAATTTTCAACAACTCAAAGACTACTTTGCTAAAAAGTCGATTGATATTGCCATGTTCAACAGCTTTAAACCTTGGGCTGTGATGTTAACCATGATGCAAATTGAGTTTCAAAACGCAGGTTATTCAGATAAAAATGGTATTGATAAGCAGGTATTAGATTATGCCCAACAGAATAATATTAAAATTGCTGAGCTTGAAACCATAGAGCAGCAACTACAAATGTTTAATGGGTTAGAGTCATTAAGCAACGCTATGATGGCAGAAACTTTTGAGCAACTAAGCGATATTAATACCTACTTTATTTCCCTAGTGGATGCATGGAAAAAGGGCGATATGAAAACCCTAACCGGCTATTACCACACCAGTTTTGATAACAGCCAATACGGCCAACAAAGCGAACAAGTGATGTTAATTGAGCGTAATAATAATTGGGTCACTCAGCTCACCCCAAAACTTGAACAAGGCAATATTTTTATAGCTGTAGGCGCTCTGCATTTAGTTGAGCAACATGGCTTAATTAAACAACTGCGTGACCAAGGATTCGCGGTGACTCAGTTATAAACAAGCTTATATAATCGACTCACTATGAGCCGTATGCTGTTCATAGTAAGTTGGTTTAAAATCTTCCATTTTTAAGGTGTATTCAATCCCTTTAATGGTATCTGCTGCATGATGGTTTACATAAATAACGGTACTCGTTTTTGCCGCACACACCTTTTCTATCAGCAGTAAAACGCGTTGACGATTTGCCTCATCAAGCCCTAAACATGGCTCATCTAAAATAACTAAGGCAGGGTGTTTGACCATTGCGCGTACAATAAGTAATAGGCGCTGATCGCCATACGATAGTTGAGTAAAAGCGCAATTAGCTTTATCGCTAAGGCCAATTAGTGCCAACCACTGTTTCGCTAACCGCATTTGTAACTCACTGGCTTGTTGATATAAACCAATACTATCGAAAAACCCAGAGATAACAGTATTGAGCGCCGAAATACTCACTCTATACTGTAAATGCAAGGTATTAGAGATATAACCAATATGCTGTTTTATATCCCAAATACTCTCTCCTGTGCCACGCTTGAAACCAAACACCTCAATCTCATTGTTATAACACTGAGGGTTATCACCGGTGATTAAATTTAATAAACAGGTTTTTCCTGAGCCATTCTTGCCGGTAAGTTGCCAATGTTGGTGTTGCTTAATCGTCCAGTTTAAGTTTTCAAAAATAGTCTGTTCACCATAACGTACATGCGTATCAGTAAGCTTAACGAGTGGCGCGTTTACATTTGAAATAAAAGTAGGCTCGGGTGAACCTGGAATAGTTATAGATGTATGTTCTAAATGCAGTAACTTAAACAAATCGGCTCGTTTTGCTGCGCACGGTTTTGCTAAGCTATGTTGTAAAAGACCCTTACTCACATAAGCAAAGTGATCAACAAACGCTGGAATTTCATCAACACGGTTTAGCACAAACACAAAGCAAGTGTGCGTACTCAGTTGCTTTAATAGGCGGTTTAACTGCCCAGCCGATTCAGTGTCTAAGCCATCAAATGGTTCATCAAGCACGACTAACTCACTATTAGCAGACAGTGCTTTAATCAATAATAATTTACGTGTTTCACCGGTCGATAAATCAGTAAAGTTACGATTAAGTAAGGCATCAAAATTAAGAGCTGTAATTAGCTTTTGGCATAAATCGTTATTTATTTCAGGCGCAGAAAAGAGTATATCGGTTACTTTTTGTGTTTTATCACTTTTGCGATTAGCGCTTAATAACTGCTTTTGTAAATCACTTGAAACCAACTGTAGATTATTAAAAGTACTATGGCGTTGCCCACTTTGTTGCTTGGCTTCACCAATAAGCGTAGCCCCAAGCGCAGATTTACCGGCGCCATTGCCGCCAAGCAATACCCAGTGTTCCCCCTGTTTTACTTGCCAAGTTAAATCCTTAATATAATAGCGATTACTGCCACCGGTGGATAAATAACCATTAAATTGCTGAAGTAAAATTGAGCTCACACTAGCTACCAAAATAAGTATTAAAAATTCAAATTAACGTACAAAATAACAATTAGGCAAGTGAGATTTAATCAACCTCTGTTAGAAGAGCATCGTTTAGTGCCGCTATTATACTTTGCTGATCTATGGGTTTATGAATATAACTTATTGCTCCACAAGCTTTAGCGCGAGCTATATCACTATCAGAAGTGTTTGCGGTAACCACAATAATGGGTCGTGTTTTGTCTTTTTCATGTAGCAGCTTTGTGGCTTCAAAGCCATCCAAAACCGGCATATTTAAATCCATAAATATAACATCATAAGTATTTTCACCCGCCATTTCACAGGCGACTTTGCCATTTTCAGCCGATTCAACCTGTATGTTCAAAGAACTTAATAACTTTGTTAGAACTAACATGTTGAGCGGGTTATCTTCAACCACTAAACACTTAAGATCATCAGGCAAGCGCGTTGGCTTAGTTTCGCTTGTGTCCATCTCTAATGGTAGGCTTAAAAATACAATGGCGCCTTGTGAATGATTATTCTCAAAACGAATGTCGCCATTAAGCGCATTAACAATATATTGCACGCGGGTAAGCCCTGTTCTGAGGCCTTGAAAATGGTTACTTTGTTGATTGTTATCTAATTCGAGCTGACCAACCGGGTGGCTAAAGCCACAGCCACTGTCTTTTATGCTTAACTCTAACTGATGGTTATTGAGCGTAGCAATGACGGTGATCTCTCCTTGCTCAGTAAACTTTAATGCGTTATTAAGTAGTTCAGAAACAATTTGCTGTAGGCGTGCGTGATCTACAATCACCGCGCAATCTAAGCTCGGCGCTAACTCGGTAATTAACTTTAACCCTTTCTCAGTACAGCCATATTGATACACAGCCAGTATTTTGTTTAAAGTTGTTAGTAGGTTGTCTGAGGTCGGCTTTAATGACCAACGGTTTAAACTAAGCGCCTGTAAATCTTGAAGTTCATCTAACATCGCTAGCAGCCTAACAGAACAATACTGAGCTTGACGCTGAATTTGTTGTTGCGAGCTGGGAATACTTAATTCATTTATAGAACTAATTAATCCCTGTAACGGAGTTCTAAACTCATGACTGGCGCGTGCAATAAAATGTTCTTTATTCTGACTGACTTGCTCGGCAAATTCTTTTTGTTGTTGATACTCAAGCAGGGTCTGCAAAACTTGCCTCTCCATTGGCATAAACACAAATCTTAACTCTATAAGCAATAACGCTAGAGTCAAAAACCAACACAACAGCTCAATATTGGCAACCCAATTAACTTTTGTCACCGCTTGCTGCTCAAATAAGCTCACCGCGGTGTCTAATTTTTTTAATAATGCTTCAATCTCGCCCACAGAAAACATCACGGGATTCGCTTGTTCTTGTTGGGTCAGTAATTTTTTTGCTTGTTTTATAAAACTAGATACCTCGGCATCTAGGTTACCTGGGGCGGCATAATATAAATCAACTAAAGCAGCATTTAAATAAATCGCCTCACCTTGCTCATTTTTAGTGAGTAAAAAAGTATGCCCTTGCTCGAATAGCCCAAGTGAGTGGGCTAACGATTTCAGGTGCTGTTCTTTGTTAGCTGTTTGATTAATTAGCGCATTACTATGCCACGCTATTTTTTGTGACAGCATACGTTGCTTACCCGCTATATTGATAATTTTCGCATCGTATTTTTGCACAGAAAAGACGTATTGCATGAGTAGTGCGGATACGCTGATCAGCAAGGCAATAGCAATTAATGCCCACCGATAACGCTTGCGAATACTCTTTACAATATTAAACATAAACCAAGCTGCTTTTTATTTTCACTTTAGTCTAACTGTAGCAAGTTAATCAGTTAATTCACTAATTATTAGATATAAAAAAGCCCAACTAAAAAGCTGGGCTACTTACAATATCATTAACGATTTTCTAAGCGGTTATAATCAAACATACCAAATTCAACCCCTCGATACTGGCGGGCAACGTGATGTAATATATCGCTGTATTGCCAAAACTGAGGGTGCGTTCGACGAATCGCAAACTTAGACTTTAAAGCCCGATAATCCGCCTCTACTTGCATAAGCGGTAGCTGCTCTGCAAATGCAGCAACTTGTTGCGGGTTATTTAAATACCAAATTGCTGATGGGTAATCACCAATAAAACCTGGCACAATTGTCACGGTATCTTCTTCATAAGCACGCTGGCCGTCTTCGTTTAATAAGCTCGAAATATTATAATGCGCGTTATGATGAATAATCGTATAAGCCTTGTGCTCATCTTGCTCTTTTACTAACACATACGATAGCTGCGGGAGTAAGTTAATTGCTTTAGCGGGCATGGTGTTAATTGCACTTAATGGTGCGGGTACTTTCTTATAGTCATAACGAGGACTTAATACCGGCTCAAGCGTTTGTTTAATTAATCCATATAACTCTGATTGTGGCTTATCAGTTTGGTAATTAATACCGCTTGGCTGACTAAACTCACGGTTATTTTCGAAAAAGGTCGATAGACTTGGCGGTGATTTACGATACCAGCTTTGCTTAATAGCTTCGCGTTGTGACTCTGGTAATAACGCAAGAAAGTTTTGCTCACCTTCCAAGCGTAAAAAATCCATGTATAAACGTGTTATCAATTGATGGCCAATATTGCCATACACATCAAAGCCTGCCACTAGTAAGTAGTGAATACGCTCAAACAATGCATAATCAAGTACCCACATCGTTTTAGGTTGCTGGCCAACAAGCCCTTTTACAACAGTTGCACTATCGAAATGGCGAAAAATTGTCAGCGCCGCATTTTGGTTATGCCCTTCCCCTTTCCACAGTAAATCAGTAGTTAAGTGCTCGCCATTTTTGAACATTTTATTAGCTAGCTCAACCTTGGCTTTTAAATAGCGTTTTTCGCGAACTGAATATTTTACCCAGTTAGAAATAGGTAACGCATTACTCTCCTCGGCTGCTGGTAACTCTAATGCGTCTTCATGTTGCATTAGCATTTTACCAACCTCTGGAGTCGCCACTTTATCAGGATCGGCAAATGCAACCCAAAAATGATCATTAATCACGTTCAGTGCAATTTGACCACGACAGACAGGCCCTTTAATGAAGCCCATAATAATTAATTCAGCTTCATCGAGCATAAATTGATATTTAGCATCAATAGGCAGTGCTTCAAAAGTTTTAAATGGATTTGATGCAAGTGCTGGCTCATAGCTTGGTAAGCTAGATACAGTGTATTTTGGTGCGATGAACTGCTGATATAAGCGCGTTAACTTCTCATCCGTTAACTTAAGTGGCAAATGCGTTTTTGACAAAATAGTAGAACGATCGTGAAGCAGTCGATAATAAACACGCTCAACATTTGGGTTATCATAAGGGCGACGGGCGCTAATTAACTTAATATCTTCCCCAGGAGGAGTGCTTGAACGCACCAACTTAAAAAAGTTTGGTGATTGCGCATCACTAAAATAGATGTGCGCTAAAAACCAATGTTCATAAATATAACGCGCTGATAACTGATACTTCAAACCATCTTGATTTAAAAATGCTTCCCAGTTTTTTACCTTTGCAAGCTCAGCAGCTGATGGCGGCTTGATATGCGCCATTTTCCCACCTTTTTTAATCCAATTTTGTAGATGCTGAAATTCAGCAGCCGACACCCCTGGTAAGCCATAAGGCATACCCGCATGCGGTTGCTCATCCGCTAATTGGTCAAATTCACCCATGGTCGCACAACTTTGGTTGCGACTAAGCGAAAAATCAAAGCGTTCATCTAATACTTCATCTTCTGGCAAAGGTGAACTTTGCTTTAATACCAGCGTGTTAAATAACACACTACCGGCTAAATTGGCTTCTTCATTTTGTGCTCGCTCGTTTAATACCGGGCTAAACTCTTTTTCACGCCATTGCTCAGTGGTGGTTGCATCAAATAATAATCGGCTCGGCGTTGAGGCTAACAACCGAGTACCGTCGTACACCAGCTCTTTACTTAGCCCTCTATCTATTCCCTCAGGAGACGACAACTTCAACTGGCAAGGCGCATCATAACAACCATGGCAAACCACGCAGCGAGTATCTATTACAGGCTTTACATGTTGAAGAAATTCGGCGCCATCACCACTATTAGCGTTAACAATACGCGCTTGTGTTTTTTCGGGACCAAACAGTTCGTTATAATGAGCATTTCCTAGGTAGGCACAGCCACTTAAAATAATCAGTACAAATGTACTTATAATGATCTTTTTCATTACTCTGCCTCATCGCCCAAATCGAACGTGGGCATCATATCAACTTGAGGTGATACGAATGTCAGCTCATCAACTGTAGTCACTACAGCGCTTAATAGAGGGCCTTGGGTGAGCGTTAGTTGAGCGTCATGTTCGCTTTGCACTACACTTGAAAAGCTTGAATTGATGACATTCAATTCATAGTCCGTAATGCTTATGCCAATACTACTGTCAGCACTGGGATTTTGACATAGCTGAGTCAGTAGCTCATCACTTAAAATAACTGAAATTTCCACGTCAGGCTGCGCTAAGTCACGGGTACTTAGTGTCTCATCTAGAATAAATAAAGGGAGGGTTAAATTGCTATCTTGTTCAAGTTCCATTGGACTCTCTTGCTGACTGGCGGTGTAATTACCGCCATTATAGCAAAAAAGCACATAATTACTGCGACTAAATAACCACACTAAAGCTTAAAATTAATCCTAAGCATTGCTAATTACTAAGCTTTAATATCATCCATTGCCGATTCAATCATAGAAAAAACAGCCCCTTGAGGATCGCAAATAACACTAAAACGCCCTACATCAGGGATATCTGTAGCAGGTACGCACACTTGCCCTCCAAGGATCGCCGCTTTTTTTACATAGCTATCGCAGTTATCCACGGCAAAGTAAATCATCCAATGGGGAGGCACGTCTTCTGGCCACTCATTATTCATTTGTAGCATGCCCGCTATAGGCTTACCTGCAACTAAGAACAAGGTGTAATCCATACCTTCCATAGGCTTTATTTCACTTTGCCAACCTAGTAATTCGCAATAAAAGTGACGGCTCGCTTCGCTATCACGCGTTGCCATTTCGTGCCAATAAGGCGTGCCGAGCTCACAAGGACGCTGACATCCTATATGCTCTTTACCTTGCCATAACGCCACGGTGGCCCCGGTTGGGTCTTTAAGCATTAACATGCGCCCTGCATTCATAACATTGTGAGGGCCTGCTATAATTTGCGCGCCTAGCTTTTGCGCCTTAATGGCACATGTATCAACATCATCTACTGCAATATAGGTAAGCCAGTAGCTAGGTGTGGAATCGTCCACTTGCCCTTTAGGCATTTGGTACATGGCAGCAATATCGTCACCTTGCTTTTGAAGCATTGTGTAATATTCATCTTCGCCAATTGGCTGGTCGTCATTCCCCCATTCAAACAACGAGGTATAAAAAGCTTTTCCATCTTTCCAATTATGAGTACACAGTTCAGCCCAGCAAAATATACCTTGCGGATAATTATTTTTATTATTCATCGCCCATTTCCTGTTGTAAATTTAAGCTATTTTTAGCTTAGGCTAATAGTCTATAAGAGTCGATAGCTATTCAATGAATAGACATGTCTTTACTGAGTTTTAGCGTATAGTCATATTCCCTTCTATGAAAAGACAGCGCTCAAATATTAAACTATAGATATTCAGAGGTTCTTAAACCGCTGGCTTCTACTCGGGGTTGATACTAACTCAGGCTACTTAGCTTACATTAGCACCGAGCAGCTAAAAGCTGATAGCTAATCACTTTCTTCAAGCATTACAACAGTTGATTACTCAACGATAGTTGCAACAAAGCACCGATGCCTAAGGTAAGAGAGCCACCTTCACATTACATAAATTACAGGCATTAAAAAACCCGAGGCTAAGCTCGGGTTTTTTTAATGCTTAACGCATTACAACAGTTGATTACTCAACGATAGTTGCAACAACACCAGCACCAACAGTACGGCCACCTTCACGGATAGCGAAACGAAGACCTTCATCCATCGCGATTGGCGCGATTAGAGTTACTGTCATCTTAACGTTA